>RQCD01000167.1 GCA_008668455.1 Clostridia bacterium | reverse complement strand
TCCTCATATCCTTTTAAAATGCCTGCCGCTGTCAGGTTTTTCACCGACTGTACCGCCCATCCCGGAATCAGCCGTGCATCTGTGTAGGTTAAATGCAGATCTGTTTTTGCCGGATCTGCCATTGCCCGGTCGATCATGCAGAACACCTCCGCACGCGTTACCGTTTCCTTCGGATGAAACGCATCTCCCCTGAGAAGTCCGAGCTTTTTCGCCCGATAGGCAATCTGATTCATGTAGTCCGGCAGCGCGCTGCTGTCGGAAAATACCGCCGCTTCTTCCCTGCTCACCTCAATAAAATCCTGTTTCAGGCAGGATAAAAGACTGCTGACCGCCTCTAAGCGCGTCATTTGGGTGTTGGGGTGAAAGTAGTAGTCCGCTCCGATTCGCTCCCCTTTCATCACATCCTCCTGCACCAGGCGCGCAGCCGACTGCCGCACCCAGTGTCCCTCCAGATCGGCATACACAAAGCCGAGCGCCGTTTGTACCGGTTCTCCGTCTGAAATTTCAATAGAGCACTCCGAAATATTGGAATATTCCTCCCCGTTTCCTGCCCGGAATAAAAAGCTGTCCGAGCCGATCCGGTCGGTATCCGGTGTGTAGCAGAACGAACCATCCGCCTGATTTAGGGAAAGCGTTCCTTTCTTCGGTGCGCGGACAATTTCAAATTCCGGCATTTCTCCGTTTCCATCAAATTTTAAAGCATCCTCCACGCTCCGGTTTTTTTGCGTCGTAAGCTGAAAACGGTAGGTCACAAGCTCCGCTTTTTCTCCGGCATATTCCTCAAACACGTCCAGCGCATCCTCCGCATAAACCGTCTGCATGAATAGAATTAAAAATAGTACGATATATTTTTTCAAAGTCATTCACTCCTTTTTTGTTGATTATTGTTAGCTTTTGTGGAAAAAAATAATTTATACAATGATATAATTCCCAAAAAACACTTTTTTTGATTGAGAGGTTGAAAAAAAAGCCGGATTATGCTATAATATTTATTATATATATTTTGAAAGGACGAATACTATGAAAAATGAAACAGTCATTGTTTTAGACTTTGGCGGACAGTATAATCAGCTGATCGCACGCAGGGTCAGAGAGTGTCATGTATACTGCGAGGTTTTGCCATATACCACACCAATGGAAAAAATCAAGGAAAAAAATCCGGTCGGCATTATTTTCACCGGCGGTCCGAACAGCGTCTATGCAGAAAACGCTCCAAAATGCAATCCTGCCATATTTGAATTGGGAATCCCGGTTCTTGGAATTTGCTATGGCAGTCAGCTGATGGCGCAGCAGCTGGGCGGAAGTGTTGCGCGTGCAGAAAAACGCGAATACGGAAAGACTGAAATTCATCTTTCAAACAGTCCTTTATTTGACGGAATTGAGGAAGATACCATCTGCTGGATGAGTCACACCGACTATGTGGAACGCGTTCCGGAGGGGTTTCAGGTCATTGCAACGACAGACAGCTGCCCTGTTGCTGCCTACGAAAACCGGGAAAAACAGTTCTACAGCGTGCAGTTCCACCCCGAAGTGAACCACACACCGCGCGGCATTGATATGCTGCATAATTTCCTCTATAAAATCTGTCATTGCTCCGGCGACTGGCAGATGAGCGATTTTGCAAAGCGTTCCATTGAAGCCTTAAAAGAAAAAATCGGAGATAAAAAGGTGCTTTGCGCCCTGTCCGGCGGTGTTGACAGCTCAGTTGCAGCCGTGATGATTCATAAGGCGGTCGGAAAGCAGCTCACCTGTATTTTCGTAGATAACGGACTTCTGCGCAAAAACGAAGGCGACGAGGTGGAGGAAGTTTTCAAAAAGCAATTTGATATTCAAATGATCCGCGTCAATGCGCAAAAGCAGTTTTTAGGAAAGCTTGCCGGCGTCACAGCGCCGGAGCAAAAGAGAAAAATTATCGGCGAGGAGTTTATCCGCGTGTTTGAGGCGGAAGCAAAAAAGATCGGCGCTGTTGACTTTTTGGTGCAGGGAACGATCTATCCCGACGTGATCGAAAGCGGCGCGGGCGACGCGTCCGTGATTAAAAGCCATCATAACGTTGGCGGACTTCCGGAGCATATTGATTTTGATGAAATTATCGAACCGCTCCGCGATTTGTTTAAGGATGAGGTGCGCCAATTGGGAATTGAGCTTGGAATCCCGGAATATCTTGTCTGGCGCCAGCCCTTCCCCGGTCCGGGACTTGCAGTCCGCGTGATCGGAGAAATCACAGAGGATAAACTCGCCATTCTCCGCGACGCAGACGCAATCTTCCGCGAAGAAATCGCCCTTGCCGGTCTTGACCGTAGTATTAACCAGTACTTTGCCGTCATCACCGATATGCGTAGCGTCGGCGTGATGGGAGACGGCAGAACCTATGACTATACCCTCGCCCTCCGCGCAGTCACCACCACCGATTTCATGACCGCCGATTGGGCAAGAATCCCCTACGATGTCCTTGAAAAAACTTCAAATCGTATCATTAACGAGGTAGAACATGTGAACCGAATCGGCTACGATATCACCTCAAAACCACCGGCTACCATAGAAT
>RQCD01000227.1 GCA_008668455.1 Clostridia bacterium | reverse complement strand
CTTCACAACTGCGCCATTTTCCACTGTCAGCTCGACCCCCTGGTCAAAAATTTCTGCCTCCTTCACCTGCTCTGTAAGCCGCCAGACTCCACCCTCCGGCAGCTGCTGTATCCGGATCTGACTCCGATCCATGCCGCACTGCTGCATAAAATTCATAATTGCATTTGCTTCGTCCTCCTGCATTTTTTCCAGCGGAATACTTCCGGAAAAGGAAATCGTCTGATCCTGGACGGTCAGCGTTCCGCGCTCCCCCTGGTATTCACCCTCGCCAAGCTTTTCCGCCTGACCTCCCAGAATCCCGGAAATCCATTCCTCATCCTCTGCCGCCGGTATGCCGGCAAGCTCCGGTAAAAAGCTGACACGCTTCGGAATCAGTTTCTCATTCATCAGTATCCGGTTATTTTTTAAAACCTCCCCGGTTGAATGTATGATCTCATCCGAAATTGTATGAACTCTGTTTCCGGACATCACAATGACACTCGCAAGAAACAGGTTTGTGCACAGAAAAAACAGAATTAAAATGGTTTTGACTCTGCTCCAGTTCATCACGCATCCTCCTATTCCTCGTCCACAATGACGCTCTTAACCTCAACCTGCCAGTCCGGCGCAATGCTCTGTTCCTCCGGATCGTCCCGGTAAATCAAAGAAATATTCTGTATTTCCACCTCGTTCATCGATTCTGCATAAGCAGCAATCGCCTGATCCAGCGTTTCAATATACCCCGGCGCATTTACATGATCTCCCGGCTCATAGCTCCTGGCAAGCTGGGTATAGCTTTTTAACGCCCCGTTTTCCAGCTGCACCGACACTGCATGGACGCCCTCCTCCTGTCCGAACACCACCGGGATTCCTCCGGCACAATAATCAAATGCCGCTAAGACACCGTCCCCCTCAGGCAGCGCCGACAAATAAAGCGACGGTTCTGCACCGCAGATTCCGGTAATCCTGTCAGCAAAATCTGCCGCTGCGCTGATCTGCGCCGCCTTCGTCCGTACCGAGGTTAAGGGCATTCCCTCCAGCGTGGTGGACTGATACGCAATTTTCCCTTTCTGGCTCAGCTTTAAAATACCCGTATTATCCACAAACACCTTAGTTCCGTTTGCTTCGGTATACTGCCTCACACTTCCCGGATTCATCCGGAATGCCAAAAGAAGCTGATCCAGCTGTTCCTCCGCAAGCTCTTCAACAGGATTATATGCCGAAAGCGACGGTACGCTGACCGTACTGGAGTAGACCGGAACAGATGACGCTAAGACAATTTTCTGTTCGCCGAAAGCTTTATCAAACTGTAAATCAAAGGAATAGTTGATGATCGGATGATCACGCGGAACGGAAATTCCGGCAATTGTCTGCTGAAAAAGCTTTGCATCCTGACTGGTTTCAATCCGGTAGAGTGCGCCGTCTGATGCGTCCTCTAAATAAACATTTGCGTTCTGCGCAGACGCTGCAACCGCCACCCGGCAGACAGAACGAACCGGCAGCTGTAAATACTCCACTCCCAAAAAACCTGCCAAAAGCTCTGCCGGATATTCTGCCGGATACATAAAATAGACGCTTTTGCTGTTTAAAACATTGTTCCATTCTTCCTTGCTGATTTTTGCGATATTTTTTTCCTCTGTCCGAAACGAATCTGCCAGAATTTTTGAAATCTCCCGAAACAGTTCGTCAAAAGCCTCTGCATTTGCATTCACAGAAAAACGCGTTGTCTGATCTCCGGTATTCACCATAATTTCAGTTGGCGCGCCAAGATGCGTTTTGGTGGAATCTGCGCCGCCGGACGGAAAAAGCAGCTGAAACAGCTTATTTTCCGAGGTAATAAAAAAATTATAGCCGGATGGCCATAATTTTTTATCACTCAGTATTTTGCCGCCTAAAACGAAGTTCAATCCGACCAGCACGATTAAAAGAATACTCCTGAAACGCTCTTTCATAGCTTCACTCCGTTCAAAAATAAGCAACTATATAAAATTCTTCATGGTCACAGTCACGCTCTTTAAACGGTCTACTGTGCTTTTTTTGATTTTGGAAATATCAATCCGGGTTACCTGATCTCCGTTCCAGTTCTTTGCATACACCAAAAAGACATTCTGATCTCCGTTTAGGCTGACAACCGTACTGTAAAGACCACTTGCGCCAATGGAAATCTCATTTTTAATCAGTTTACACGTTCCCGCTGCCGGGCTGTACTGGTACAGCTTGATTTTTGTTCCCTGCGGACCTACTGCAGAAATTGTATAAGTCTGATCTGAGGTGGATGCAGAATGCGACTCCGGACGCTTTATGTACACAATGGAATTTGAGCTTCCCTTTGCTCCTAACGGCATTGTTGTTCCGTAATCTGCAAAGCAAACCGCCGGAAGCAGCATAGTACAAAGCAAAATCAGGCACGACAGCACAAAAAATTTTCTCTTCATAATTAATAACCCCAATCTATATAAGACACTTGATCCGTTTTTATGATACTTCTATTATAACACACTCATGTTACAACACCATTACACCAAAATTAAAATGCATTTACATTTATACCGGCAAGGATAAAACAACCTCAGTTCCCTTTCCGTATTCTGAGGAAATGGTGATTTTTCCGCCCAGACGATCCATAATCTGCTTTGCAATTGCAAGTCCTAAGCCTGTTCCGCCGGTATCACGGCTTCTTGCCTTATCCACGCGGTAAAACCGTTCAAAAATTCTGGAAAGGTTTTCCTTTGGAATTCCGATTCCGTTATCTGCTACCTTGATATAAACCTCGCCGTACATTCTTCCGGAAAACACACAAATTCTGCCGCCCGGAGAGGTATATTTGATGGCATTGGATAAAATATTCACCACAACCTGCTCCAGCTTGTCGCGGTCACTGAAAAAAACCGGCGCTTCGTTCACGGCAGTATAGCTTAAAAGCTGCTGCTTTTTCCCGGCATTTATCTGCATCCGCTCCACTAAGTCGGAAACAAAGCTGCGCATTTCAATCGGTTCCTTTTTGAGTGCCCCCTGCTTTTCGTCCAGGCGCGAAAGCGTTAACAGATCCTTGACGAGGCGCGTCATCCGGTCTGCCTCGGAAACAATCACCTTTAAAAACCGCTGCTGCATTTCATTTTCCTCCGACATATCCAAAAGCGTTTCCGCGTAGGATTTTACCGTTGTCAGCGGTGTACGAAGCTCGTGCGAAACATTTGCTACAAACTCCCTCCGGGACATTTCCAGCTTTTCCTGCCTGGTAATATCATGCATCACAACTAAAACTCCGCCAATTCTGTTTTCAAACCGGAACGTAGCAAAGGTCAGCCGAAAAAACCTTCCATCCATCTCCACCTGCCGTTCCTCCGGCTTTTCCTGCCGGATATACAACAGATCGCCCAGAGAAATTTCAGCATGAAGCCGCCTGGCAAAGGAATCAAAATTCAATACCTCCTGATCCTCATAGGAGAGTGCGCGCTTTGCCTCCGGATTAATATGGATCAGCTCACCGCGCAGGTTGAACGCAAGAATTCCTTCCGTCATGTTTTGCAGAATTGTTTCTACCTTGTTCTTTTCTGCCTCCACCTCCTCAAGCGTTGTCTTTAAGGCAGCGGACATGTATTGGAAAGTGTTTGTCAGCCTGCCGATCTCGTCGTTTGCTTTGGAAAGCGGCATGGTTTCAAACTCTCCGGACGCAACCTTTTCCGCACGTTTTGTAAGATTGATAATCGGCACGGAAATGGTCCGGCTCAGCCAGAATCCGATTATAATTGAAATCAGGATTCCCAAAAGTAGCGCTTCTAAAATAATCAGCGCAACATTTTTGGTGATGCTGTAGATTTCATCCTTGGTGTCCTTCACATAAACCACATATTCCGGTATTTTCTTGTTCAAAACAGGCACGGCATAGTCCATATAATCCCGGTTAAAATCGGTCAGGTTGCCACGTTTTCCGGTCATGGCAAGAATAATATTATCGCTCTTTGTCAGATTCTGACTGCGGTAGGGATCAGAGGTTTTTAAAACTCCCCCTGTTTTCGCATCCAGGACGCAATAGAACCGATAGGTGTCAATCCCCAGCGGTCCGATATAGGATGCCACCGCATCAGTCAGCTTTTCCAGTCCGTTCTCACCCTCTGCCAGCTGATCCAGCTGCCCCACAAAGTCGTCTGTAAAAACCTGCTCCATCATGACGGTAAATTCCCTGTCGTAAAAACGGATCAGGTTCACTAACAGGAACGAGCCGATCACAATCGTGATCGACAGGATCAGCAAGCCGTAAATGAGTACAATCTTCTGCTGAATACTCCGGAACATCATTCGTGCTGATTGAAATAGTATCCGACGCCGCGCTTCGTCATAATATACTGCGGCGTTCCCGGATCATCCTCAATCTTTTCCCGAAGCCGCCGAACCGTCACGTCCACCGTCCGGACATCTCCGTAATATTCATAACCCCACACATTTTCCAAAAGATTCTCTCTGGTAAAAATCTTTTCCGGCTGGGTGGCTAAAAATTTCAGCAACTCAAATTCACGAAGCGTAATTTCAATCACCTTTCCGCGCTTTAACACCTCATACCGCTCGGCATTGATTGCCAGATCGCCGGATATGATCATATTGCCCTGCGAACCATTCTGTTTTTTTAACACCGGCTCCGGCATCGTTCTTCTGAGATTCGCCTTAACGCGTGCAGTCAGCTCACGGATGGAAAAAGGCTTTGTCATATAGTCGTCTGCGCCAAGCTCCAGCCCCAGTACCTTATCCACTTCTTCCTCGCGTGCAGTCAGCATGATAATCGGTACCATAGATTTCTCCCGAATACGGCGGCAAACCTCAAAGCCATCAATTCCCGGCAGCATCACGTCCAGCAAAATCAGATCCGGGTGTTTATCAAGCGCATAGTTAAGTCCTGTGATTCCGTCCGTTGCCTCGTATACCTCATAGCCTTCCTTTTCCAGATTAAATTTTAGAATATCAATAATCGCCTGCTCGTCCTCTATCACCAGCACACTTCTCTGCTCCATCGTTTCCACTCCTCGCAAATGATTTATATGATATATTTTATCAGATTTTTCTTATTTCTTCAAGAGGTTTTCAGATTTTTGTAATAAAACACAAAAAGACCCGCCATATTTCCCCGGCAGATCTTTTTTTCGCTACTTCACCCAGCTTTTCACGGTTGCTTTGATCCGTTTGAAAATTCCGTACCAAAACTGCTTCCAGGTATGCAGTCTTGCTCTCATGCGGTGCTGCCTGCTGCGGCAGACAATCTCCCTTCCGTCATGAGAAAACCGCTCCACAATCCCGATCACCTGACCCGGATTGATCCCATATTCCCGAAGATACTGGTTGTCTCCGCACATTACAAAGCTGCCGTTTTGAAAGCCTACCACTCTGTGCAGGACAAATTGTCCGTTTCTGCGGCGGTAGAGCAGAATGTCATACTTTTTGATTTTCTCAGGCGGCGATTTTAAAAACACAGAATCCCTGCCCGGTCTGATAAACGGCAGCATGCTGACGCCGTTCGGAGAAAAGCAAACCTCTTTCCCGGCTTGCAGCTGCTCCTCAACAATCGGCAGAATCTCCGCCATATCCACTCTCATCTTTTCGTTCATATCGCGCGGCTGATTATTCGACAATCAGATCTGCCTTTCTTAAATTTGCAAGAAAATCCTCAAGATCTTTTAGCGCAGATGCCTCGTCTACATCATATTCTGATCTCATAGCTGCCAGAAGCTCCTCCTTGGTTGCGCCCTTTTCCAGCTGTCTCCACAAAAACGTGCCTGCACCGTTAATCGTGATCATACCGTTAAAATTCAAAGCCTCCTCGCCCACTGCGATCACAATGCTGTTGCCTGCCACCTGGCGAAGAATATATCCGTCTTTAATTTTCATAATCTCACTCCGTTCTCATATCGTCATTACTATCATTATAACACAACTTTTTTCGAGATACAACACAAAATTAAAAATTATCAAAAAAACATCGGTGGGTATCAAAAAGGTACAGACTGTACTCTTTTTAATACCCCCGATATACGGAAGCTTTAAAGCTGCTTCTCTGCGACTTCCTTTGTAATCTTTGCGATAAAATCAGAAAGGCTCATTGCTCCTAAATCTCCGTCCCTTCTCGAACGGACAGCAACAACATTATTTTCGATATCCTTATCGCCTGCGATCAGCATATACGGCACCTTTTCCAGCTGTGCCTCGCGGATCTTGTAGCCGATTTTTTCCGAACGGTCGTCCACCTCAATCCGGATAATGCCGCTCTTTTCCAGCTCCTTTTTCACCTCGTAGATATAATCTAAATGACGGTCTGCAATCGGCAGAAGCTTTACCTGCACCGGAGCAAGCCATACCGGGAAAGCGCCGGCATACTTTTCAATCAAAAGCGCCAAGGTACGCTCATAGCAGCCAATGGAGGTACGGTGAATGATATACGGATTTTTCTTTGTGCCGTCACGGTCGGTATATTCCATACCGAATTTTTCTGCAAGCATCTGGTCAATCTGAATTGTGATGAGCGTGTCCTCCTTGCCGTGGACGTTTTTAATCTGAATATCCAGCTTCGGACCATAGAATGCAGCCTCTCCGATTCCGATTTTATAGGGGATTTCCAGATGCTCCAGAATCTTTTTCATCATACCCTGCGCTTCGTTCCATTGCTCCTCTGTGCCGATGTATTTATCGCGGTCATTCGGATCCCACTGTGAGAACCGATAGGAAACATCCTCATAAAGACCCAAGGTTTTCAGGCAATAAATTGCAAGCTCCAGGCAGCCCTTAAATTCATCCTCCAGCTGCTCCGGAGTACACATCAGGTGTCCTTCGGAAATGGTAAACTGACGAACACGGATCAGTCCGTGCATTTCACCGGACGCCTCGTTCCGGAACAGGGTTGAGGTTTCATTCAGACGCATCGGCAGATCCCGGTAGGAACGGCCGCGATTTAAGAATGCCTGATACTGGAACGGACAGGTCATCGGACGGAGCGCAAAAACCTCCTTATCCTTTTCCTCATCTCCCAAAACAAACATTCCCTCTTTATAATGATCCCAATGTCCGGAAAGCTTATAGAGATCGCTCTTTGCCATCAGCGGTGTTTTAGTCAGCTGCCACCCGCGGCGCTGCTCCTCATCCTCTACAAACCGCTGTAAAAGCTGAATGATCCGTGCGCCCTTCGGCAGCAGAATCGGCAGACCCTGACCAATCAGATCGGAGGTGGTGAACAATTCCAGCTCACGCCCAAGCTTGTTATGATCACGTTTCTTTGCTTCCTCTAACTGCTCTAAATGTGCCGCAAGCTCCTCCTTTGTTTTAAATGCTGTTCCGTAAATTCTTTGCAGCATCTTATTTTTTTCGTTTCCTCTCCAATATGCGCCGGTTGCGCTCAAAAGCTTAAACGCTTTGATTTTGCTGGTATAATTGAGATGCGGGCCGGCACAAAGATCGCAGAATTCGCCCTGCTTGTAGAAAGAGATCGCCTCTCCCTCCGGCAGCTCCCGGATTAATTCCTGCTTGTACGGTTCCTCCTTCATCAGCGCCAGCGCTTCTTCCCTCGGAAGCTCAAACCGCTCGATTTTCAGGTTTTCCTTTGCAATTTTTTTCATTTCTGCCTCTAAGGCTTCCAGATCCTCTGTGGTGAAGGTATGCTCGCTGTCAAAATCGTAATAAAAGCCGGTGTCGATTGCCGGTCCGATTGCCAGCTTTGTGTTTGGATAAAGACGCTTGACTGCTTGTGCAAGCAGATGGGATGCGGAATGCCGCAGGGTTTGCAGTTCGTTCATTTCACTCATGTTTTCCAACTCCATTCATTTTTATTTTTTGTGAACGATTTGTTTTGAGGCGCTTTTTTCAAAAGAAAAAGCACCCCAAAAGACGGTTTGCGTCTTTAGGGATGCAAAAATTGCACGGTTCCACCCTAATTATGATTATAAAATCATCACTCAATTTCCTTTTACGCAAGGTGTGCGGCGGTATTTAGAAAGGCTCTGCCTTTTTTCATATGCAACTCCAAAGTGGTATTCACGCTGCATTCCTCACAAGAACGCTTCCAGCCACGGCGTTCTCTCTCTTGCTGAAGAATTTGCAGGCTACTGTCTTCTTCCTCGTCTTTAACCCTATTATGCCACCTTTTTTCGGAAATGTCAAGCGTTTTTTTTATTTTTTATGATCTTTACTCCGGTACGGTTGAGAGAAGTCTGAAAAAGGGTGTGGACGAATCATTGGCAGTACGCACAGCCCAAACCGGAAGCGCAGGCTTATTTCCGGGATTGATCCTATTGCAAAACCACCGTCAGATCCAGCGTTTCACCGTCCCGGTAAACCGTCACCAGCATGGAATCTCCGGTTTGATGCTGCTGACGCAGCTCATTGATTTTTGCAACGGTATTGACCGGTGTTCCGTCAATTTTAATAATCAGATCCCCGGTTTTGATTCCGGCATTTTCTGCCGGAGAACGCTCTGTCACTGTTTCTACCGTGACGCCATAGGACGCGTCGGTTGCAGTAATTCCAAGCATCGGCGTACCGCCGGAGGCAGACTCCGAAACCGTTCCGGTATGGATCAGCGATTCTAAAATTACCTTGATATCATTGGATGGAATGGCAAAGCCGATTCCGTCTGCCGAGGATGAAATGCTCGCTGAGACAACCCCGATCATCTGTCCTGCTGCATTAAACACTCCGCCGCCGGCATTTCCGGGATTCAGCGCTGCGTTCAGCTGCAGCAGATTCACGCTCGTTCCGCCTTGCAGCGCCACATTCTGATTAATTCCGGCAATACTGCCTTTGGTAACGGTGTTTTTAATCTTTGTTCCAAGTGGATTTCCAACCGTGACAAAATCCTCGCACAGCTTCACCTGATCCGAATCCCCCAGCGTCACTGCCGGGAGATTTGTTTCATTAATTTTCAATACGGCAATATCGGTTTTTCCGTCCGCACCGATTACCTCTGCCGGGTATTCCCGGTTATCAGTCAGCGTAACCGTAATTTCACCGCCCGGCTCAATCGAAGATGCAGACGCAATCAAATACCCGTCCTGACTCACAATCACGCCGCTGGATTCCCCTGCCGAATAACGTCCGGAGAAGAATCCGCTCACCGTTCCTTTCGAGGAAACACAAACTGTACCTTCCAGGCATTGCTGTAAAATCTGCTGAAAGTCTGTCTGCTCCGGGAGCGCTGACGGCGTCTCACCGCTGCCGGAATAGGAAATCGTTGTAGAGGGGCGCATATGCGGAACAACTGCCAGAGAAAATACCGTAAGAACTGCACCGCATGCTGCAAGGGAGGTAAGAAACGCCGTTGCCCATACCGGGAAGCCTTTTTTCTTTCCGGGCGCGCCGTTAGGAGTATCCGGAAGTGAAGTATTCAAAATCGGATCCTGTGACCATTGGTATTCATTCATAGCTTTTCAACTCCTAAAACATCTGTACGTTTTGTTAAGTTAAATGAAAGTTGAGACCTTGAACTCCTTATGGTATAATGGTTTTACCACAAACCCAAATACCTCCCTGAAAATCAGAGAAAGGAGATCAAGATCTCATGGTAAATATTATATCACACAGTTGCCCTCGGTGCAACTCTTATTCACTTTATAAATACGGCAAGGATAAGTTTGGTAAGCAAAAATACCAATGCCGTAAATGCAAACATCAATTTGCACCTGATTTTGTTTCAAGTGGTTCAAGAGGTGCAAAACCACTTCCGCCAGAGCAAAGAAAATATCCTTCTTGCCCCGTTTGCGGTAAATCTGCATTTCTTCATCACGATTACAACGATTATTCTAATTATCGTTGCTCGGATAAAAAATGCAATCATTCGTTCTTTCAAGCTAAACCTACTGTATCATACATCAACTTCGTACACCATCTCCCTTATATCATGGCATTGTTTTTACAGTCCCAATGACGGTAATTCTTTTAGATGCTTTCTGATTATCTCTTGATTTAAGCCGTTGTTTTCTATAATGTCCTTATAAAAATATGCACTCGGTTTCTCGATTCTCTCAAATGTATTCGGATCACAGCTGCACAAACCGAATTTTGGTTTGTAACTTCCCCACTCATAGTTATCCAGCAAAGACCAACATGAATATCCTCTCACATCGCAACCCATTTTTATAGCCTCTGAAATGGCTGATAAAAACAGTGCCATATATACAATTCTGAAACGATCATCATCACAAGAGCAACCGTTTTCTGTTATATAAATCGGCTTATCTTGGCATCTGCCCAAGCTTGCGATAACGCCTTCGGGGTATATTTCTTCCAAGTAGAAATCGCAATCTATCATTTTGAGATGTTTGTGCTCATACACCTTTCCTTTCAGATTATGCACTCTTGAATCTATCATCGCTCTTACATATGTATTGATAGACCAGAAATCTACCGTATCTTTTACTTCGCTGTTAAATACAGCATCACGCTCAGGAAAAACAATTTCTCCCGTTCTTATTGCATGGAAGAAAAACTCATTATTTTTTAAATCGCTGATTTCACACATCGCTTTATCCCATCTGTCAAACGGACGATACGGATAAGGTTGTACCAAAGCATGCGCCGAGCTTACCGGACCTTTTGAATACTTCTTTATAACATGATAACCTCTCGCATGGAAAAGCAGAGAGTTCAGCTTGAATTCCGGTTTCTGAAGATTAAACTCATTAATCACGTTCCAAAAGTCCACATAAGGGGCAATTTTCGGAACGATATATTCCAAGTATCTTTCAAAGCACTTTACATTTTCGGCATTTTCAAAATGTCCTTTTTTATAAAACCACAACGGGACAGTGAAGTGCACCATCGTTGCAAAAACCTTTATACCCTTTTCTTTAAGGCTTGCAAAAAACTTAATATAGTGATTTACTGCCTCTTCATTGAAAATGCCTTCTTCGGGTTCTATTCTGCACCATTCAACAGATGTTCTGAAAGATTTATGACCAAGCTTTTCTACCAATGCAGCATCTGTTTCAAACATTTCATAGCTGTTGCAAGCCAAACCCGATTTCTCGGGAAGTCTGCCTTCTTCTTCGTCCAACCACCATTGATTGTTTGTGTTATTACCCTCGACCTGATGTCCGGCATATCCCGAACCCCACAGAAAGTTTTCCGGCATTTTAAAATCCTTTAATGAAAAAATATCATACATTATGTATTCCTCCTCACATCTGTATAAAAACATTATAATACTTTTTTGTCGGATTGTGTGAACTGATTGTAAATTTTATGCATAGCTTTCAGCTTTTTTTCAAAAATTCAGTCTTTTTTCCAAAAAAATATTGATATTGAAAGCATTTCGAGGTATAATAGAAGAATATAAGTGTCTTTTCCTACGAGAACACAAATGAAAGGCAGGATTTTCTTAATGGATGGAATGAAATTAGCGGATTTGCTGTTTGGAAATATTACGGCAACCCGGGAGGAGCTTTTGGCACGCTATCCCCGGCGGCAGCTGCCGGAGGGAGCAAAGGTGACGCGGTTTGCGCCCAGTCCGACCGGATTTTTGCATATCGGAGGGTTGTTTGCAGCATATACAGCCGAGCGTGTGGCGCATACAAGCGGCGGTATTTTCTTTCTGCGGATTGAGGATACTGACAAAAAGCGTGAGGTAGAAAACGGTGTTTCCGGTCTGGTGAACGGTTTAAAGGCGTTCGGAATTGAATTTGACGAGGGCATGATTTCCGAAACAGAGGAAATCGGCGCATACGGACCGTATACCCAGAGCCAGCGAAAGGAAATCTATCAGGTATTCTGCAAGGAATTAGTGCAAAAGGGCTTGGCATACCCCTGCTTCTGCACCGCTGAGGAATTGGACGCAATCCGGAAAACGCAGGAGGAAAACAAGGAAAACCCCGGCTACTACGGAAAATATGCAAAATGCCGCAGCCTTACCTATGAAGAAATTGAAGAAAAGATAAAAGCCGGCACACCCTATGTGCTGCGTCTGCGTTCACCCGGTGCGGCAGACCGCAGGATCTCCTTTTCAGACGGCGTAAAGGGAAACATCGAGATGCCGGAAAATGATATCGACGTGGTGCTTTTAAAAACAGACGGCATTCCGACCTATCATTTTGCACATGCAGTGGACGATTTTTTGATGGGAACAACCGATGTCATCCGCGGAGACGAATGGATTTCCTCCGCACCGGTGCATTTACAGCTGTTTGATGTTTTAGGCTTCCCTGCTCCGCGCTATGCACATATTTCTCCGATCATGAAAGAAGATACGGAGACAGGCGGAAAGCGCAAGCTCTCCAAACGAAAGGACCCGGAGGCGGCAGTGGATTATTACCACGAAGTCGGCTATCCGAAGGAATCCGTTTTAGAATACTTATTAACCATTGCCAATTCCAACTATGAGGAATGGCGGCGCAGCAATCCGGCTCTTTCAAGAGAGGAATTTCCGTTCTCGCTTTCGCACATGAGCAAGGCAGGCGCACTCTTTGACCTTGCAAAGATAAACGCCATCAGCAAAATCTATATTGCAACACTGGACGCTGCCACCGTCTATGCCGCGGTATATGCCTGGGCAAAGCAATACCGTCCGGACGTTGCAGAGAAGCATTCCTCGGACAGCGGCTATGCGCACCGGATTTTTGCCATTGAGCGCGGAAACGAAAAGCCGCGAAAGGATCTGGCAAAATGGGAGGATACTGTTGATTATACCGACTATTTCTATCGCCGCCCGGAGAACCCGGATTTTCCGGAGAATCTCTCCAACGCAGACATGACCGAAATTTTAGAAACCTACAAAACAATCTATCGCGCAGACGACAGCCAGGAGGACTGGTTTCCGAGAATTCGCGAAATGAGCGAAGCTCTCGGCTATGCAAAAGCGCCGAAGATTTATAAAAAAGATCCGGATTCCTACAAAGGACATGTCGGCGATGTCAGCACAGTGATCCGTGCAGCGGCAACCGGCAGAAAAAATACGCCGGATCTGTATCAGATTTTACAGGTGTTAGGCGAGGAAGAAACGCAGGCGCGCTTTGACAGCGCAATCAATCTACTGAAAGCGAGGGGCTGACATGGCAGAAATGGAAGCAAATTTCACAGGTACAAATTTTATTCACGAAGCAATTAACAAGGACTTAGCAGACGGGGTTTACGATCATGTGCAGACGCGTTTTCCGCCTGAACCGAACGGCTATCTGCATATTGGCCATGCAAAGGCAATCTGCATTGATTTCGGTACAGCGCAAAAATACCGCGGCACGTGCAACCTGCGTTTGGATGATACCAACCCGACCAAGGAGGACGTGGAGTATGTGGACGCCATCATGGAGGACATCCGCTGGCTCGGTTTTTCCTGGGACAAGGTTCTCTATGCATCCGATTATTTTGATGTGATCTACGAATCGGCAATCAAATTAATCAAGCTCGGAAAAGCCTATGTGGACGATTTGAGCGCAGAGGAAATCCGGGAATACCGCGGTACCTTAAAAGAACCCGGAAAAAACAGTCCTTACCGCAATCGGAGCATTGAGGAAAATCTGGAGCTGTTCCAGAGGATGACCGACGGCGAATTTGAAAACGGCGCAAAGGTACTCCGGGCAAAAATTGATATGGCATCCCGGAATTTAAATATGCGTGATCCTGTCATCTACCGGATTCTGCACGCAACACACCACCGTACCGGAGATAAATGGTGCGTTTATCCCATGTACGACTTTGCGCATCCGATTTCCGATACTGTGGAGGGTGTAACACACTCGCTCTGCTCCTTAGAGTTTGAGGATCACCGTCCGCTTTATGACTGGTTCTTGCGCGAATTAGGCTTTGAACATCCGTCGCGGCAGATTGAATTTGCCAGAATGAATTTAAACTATACGCTGACCAGTAAAAGAAAGTGTTTAAAATTAGTACAGGACGGCATTGTGTCCGGCTGGAACGATCCGCGTATGGGTACGCTCTGCGGCATGCGCCGCCGCGGTTACACCGCAGAAGCAATCCGCGATTTCTGCGACCGGATCGGCGTTGCCAAGGCAAACAGCGTGATTGACTTTAGTCTTTTGGAATACTGCGTCCGTGAGGATTTAAATAAAAAATCGCCACGTGCTATGGCAGTCCTCCGTCCGGTAAAATTAATGATTGACAATTATCCGGAGGATTTAGAGGAACAGATTGAAGTTGAAATCAATCCGGAAAATCCGGAGGCAGGAACACGAACTGTCACCTTCTCCAAGGAGCTTTATATCGAGGAGGATGACTTTATGGAGGACGCTCCGAAAAAGTATTTCCGTATGACGATCGGCAGAGAGGTTCGCTTAAAGAGCGCCTATTATGTCACCTGTCAGTCTGTTGAAAAGGATGAAAACGGAAAAGTATGCGTGATCCACTGTACCTACGATCCCGAAACGCGCGGCGGTCAGTCGCCGGACGGAAGAAAGGTCAGGGGTACGATCCACTGGGTGAGCGCGAAGCATGCAATCAACGCAGCCGTCCGTCTTTACGACCGGCTCTTTAATGTGGAAAACCCGTCGGATGAGAGTAAGGTTGGAAGCTTTTTAGAAAACCTGAATCCGGATTCTGTTGTTACTTTAGAAAATTGCAAGCTAGAGGAAAACCTGAAATCCGCAAAGCCGGGAGATACCTTCCAGTTCCTGCGGACGGGATATTTCTGCGCTGACACCGACAGTACCCCAGAGCATCTGATATTTAACAGAACCGTTGCCCTCAAGGATTCCTGGGCAAAGCTTAAATAAGAAAGGAAGTTTTCGATATGATCGATTCGAATCAATATTTATCCGACCGGATCAAGCCGTTAAAGGCATCTGCAATCCGGGAAATGTTTAAGAGAATGGCAGACCCGGAGATTATCTCGCTTGCCGGCGGCTCACCCGATCCGGCGCTCTTTCCGGGAGAAGAATTATCAAAAATTGCCGGAAAAATCTTGATGACAAATCCGGCAGGTGCGCTCCAATATGGCACAACCGACGGCTACAAGCCGTTTATTGAGCAAATCCGGAAGCGTGTGGATAAGGTTTCTGCATTTTCAGAGGGCGACCGCATTATCGTGACCACCGGCGCACAGCAGGGAATCGACCTTGCAGCAAAAATTCTAATCAACGACGGAGAAAACGTGGCAGTAGAAGCTCCGAGCTTTGTCGGTACGCTTAACTCTCTGCGTTCCTACCGTGCAAATCTGATCGGGATTCCGGTTTTATCCGACGGTATGGATTTAGACAAGCTGGAGGAAGTGTTAAAGGAGAAAAAGGTGAAATTAATTTACACCATTCCAACCTTCCAGAATCCCTCCGGTATCACAATGAGTCTGGAAAAAAGAAAGAGACTGCTTTCTTTAGCGTCGCAGTATGATGTGATTATTATTGAAGATAACCCCTACGGCGATCTGCGGTTTGCCGGCGAGGACGTGCCGACCATCAAATCGATGGATACCGAGGGACGCGTCATTTATGTCGGATCATTTTCCAAGATTCTCTCTCCGGGTATGCGTTTGGGATATACCGTCTGCAACGAGGGATTCTCGGACAGAATTGAGGTTGCAAAGCAGGTGAACGACGTACACACGCCGCTTTTAACCCAGATGATGGCAACAGAATTTTTAAAGAAATATGATATTGAAGAATATATCAAAAAATCCTGTATGCTGTACGGCGAAAAATGCAGATTTATGCTTGACTGCATGGAACAGTATTTCCCGAAAACCGTTACCTGGACGCATCCGGAGGGGGGGATTTTCGTTCTCTGCACCACGCCGGAGGGAACAGATTCCGGTGTAATTTTAGAGGAAAGCTTAAAGGAAAAGGTTGCATTCGTGCCGGGTAATAACTTCTCCACCGATATTACCGCACCTTCAAACCTGTTCCGTCTGAACTATTCGATGATGCCGGAGGAAAAGATCGAAAAGGGTATTCAAATCTTAGGTGACGTTTTAAAACGGGTTGTAGGAGAATAATTATGGAAGATAAAAAAGTGATTCTATCCGGCGTACAGCCGTCCGGAAATATCACACTCGGAAATTATCTGGGTGCGATTAAAAACTTTGTGGACTTACAGTATGATTATCATTGCTGCTATGCCATCATGGACATGCACTCCATCACGGTGCGTCAGAATCCGGCAGAGCTGAGAAAGCATACCCTGGATCTTTTGAAGGTTTATTTAGCATGCGGCGTTGATCCGGAGGAAAACCTCATTTTTATTCAGTCGCATGTGCCGGCACACGCGCAGCTCGGCTGGGTTTTGGACTGCTTTACATATATGGGCGAATTAAGCCGTATGACGCAGTTTAAGGACAAATCGGAAAAGCATGCCGACAACATTAATGCCGGACTTTTTACCTATCCAGTTTTAATGGCGGCAGATATTCTGTTGTATCAGGCAGATTTAGTGCCGGTCGGAAAGGATCAGATGCAGCATATTGAAATCACACGCGATATTGCCGGACGTTTTAACGGAATCTACGGAGATGTCTTTAAGATTCCGGAGGGCTTCCTGCCAAAGGCAGGCGCAAAGGTAATGAGCTTAACCGAGCCAACCAAGAAAATGTCCAAATCCGATCCGAATCCGAAAGCCTATATTTCGATTCTGGATGATTTTAATGTCATTGCCAAGAAGATCAAAAGCGCCGTGACCGACAGTGAGGGTGTGATTGAATATCGCGAAAATGACGAAGCAAAGGCAGGCATCAACAACCTTTTGACCATTTTCTCCGCTGTGACCGGAAAGCCGATTGATACCATTGTTTCCGAATATCAGGGAAAGGGCTATGGCGACTTTAAGGCAGACACCGCAGAGGCTGTGGTGGAATGTCTGCGCCCGATCCGCGCGCGTTATGATGAATTGTCCGGCGACAAGGCATACCTTGAGGACATCTACCGCCGAGGCGCTGAACGTGCGTCAAAAATTGCAGGAAGAACGCTCCAGAAGGTTTATAAAAAGGTCGGCTTTGTGCTATAATGCCGTGTTTATGAAAGGAAAATACTGATGATAAGACAAGATATTTTTTCTTTGATCGGCGCATTTATTGTCGCGTTTGTATTTAGCTTTGCATCCACACCGCTGGTGCGAAAGTGGGCTTTTAAGCTAAAGGCGGTTGACGTTCCAAAGGACGGACGCAGAATGCACACCCATCCGATCCCGCGTCTTGGCGGGCTGGCAATCATTTTTGGATTTACCGTTGCGGTTTTGTGCTTTTACCGTGCCCCCTCGCGGCGTATTATTGCCTCCTTTATCGGGGCAGGCATTATTGCCGCAATGGGTGTTGTGGATGATATCAAGGCATTAGACGCAAAACCAAAATTTCTGATTCAGATTTTAGCAGCCTGCATTGTGGTCATCGGCGGCAATCTGAAAATAGACGTACTGACCAATCCAAACTTTCTCTCGGAAAATCCATACTGGATTCTTCCGGACTGGGTATCCGTTCCGGTCACGATTCTTTGGATTGTGTTTATCACGAATGCTGTGAATTTTATCGACGGCTTAGACGGCCTGGCAGCAGGCGTTTCTGCAATTATGTCGGTCAGCTTAGTATTTATCGCACTCCGCGTGGGAGAATATCCGGTGGCGCTTTTAGGAATTTCCCTGATGGGCGCATGCTTTGGCTTTCTTCCCTACAATTTCAACCCTGCAAAAATCTTCATGGGGGATACCGGCTCTACCTTTTTAGGCTTTCTGCTTGCCACCATGTCGATTCAGGGTGTGTTTAAAAGCTATGCGATTATATCCTTTGCCGTACCGCTTTTGATTCTCGGTTTGCCGCTTTTTGACGCTGTCTTTGCAATGCTTCGGAGAATTTCCAAAGGGCAGAGTCCAATGAAAGCAGACCGCGGTCACCTGCACCACCGTCTGATTGATATGGGATTTTCGCAAAAGCAGACTGTTTTCATTCTCTATGCCATCAGCGGCGTTTTGGGAATTACGGCAGTGGTTTTGGCAGAGAGCACCGCGCTCCGAGCCATTCTGATTCTGATGTGTGTTTTGGTATTTATTCTGATTGAGGGTATGATTTTAAATACCGGAGAGAATGAGGAAACAAAGGAGAAACCAGATGAAAAAGATTAAAGTTATGACCGTTTTCGGCACGCGTCCGGAAGCAATTAAAATGGCGCCCTTAGCGTTGGAGCTTCGGAAATATCCGGAGATCGAATCGGAGGTCTGTGTCCCAGCACCGCACCGCGAAATGCTTGACCAGGTTTTAGAGATTTTTAAAATCAAGCCGGAATATGATCTGGACATTATGAAAGAACGTCAGAGCCTTGTGGGAATCACCACGCGCGTTTTAGAGGGGTTAGATGGAGTTTTAAAGGAATCCAAGCCGGACATTGTCTTAGTGCACGGAGACACCTCCACCACCTTTGTCGGCGCCTTGGCGGCATTCTATAACCAAATCAAGGTCGGTCATGTGGAGGCAGGACTCCGCACCTACGATAAATACTCTCCGTTCCCGGAGGAAATGAACCGCTGTCTGACCGGCAGGATTGCAGATCTGCACTTTTCGCCGACTGTGCAGAACCGGGAAAACCTCCTCAAAGAGAATATTTCACCGGACAACATCTTTATCACCGGAAATACCGTTATTGACGCATTAAAAACAACCGTCCGGGAAGACTATCATTTTGAAACAAAGCTATTAAATGAGCTTGATTACAAAAATAAGCGTGTTATTTTGGTGACAGCACACCGCCGGGAAAACCTCGGCGAGCCGCTGGAAAATATCTGCAATGCCTTAAAGGAAATCGTGGAAAGCTATCCGGATGTGGAGCTGGTATACCCGGTTCACCTGAACCCGGCAGTCCGCGAGGCAGTGTTCCGGATTTTGGGAGACACGCCGCGCGTTCATCTGATCGACCCGGTCAATGTGGACGAGCTGCACAACGCCATGGCAAGGAGCTACCTGGTCATGACCGATTCAGGCGGCATCCAGGAGGAAGCGCCGGCGCTTGCAAAGCCGGTATTGGTACTCCGCAGGGAAACAGAACGACCGGAGGCAGTCGCTGCCGGAACCGTAAAAATCGCCGGAGTAGACCGCGAAACGATTGTCCGCATGGCAAAGGATCTGTTAGATCATGAGGAAAGCTATAAAAAAATGGCACATGCCGCAAACCCCTACGGCGACGGCAATGCCTCCAAGCGAACCGTCGAAGCAATTTTATATTCATTCGGACTTGGAAGTGAAAGACCAAAAGATTATACAATCTAAAAAACCCGGCACATCCCATCGGATGTGCCGGGTTTTTTTAGAGGTGAATCCCTTGAATTGTATTATGGTACATAAACTGCTTTAACTGTTCTGTCTCTCCGGTTGTATAGTAGTGAATCAGCAGGGTATTAAACTGTTCCATGCACTGATCGGTAATGGTCAGGATTCCTGCACCGGCAGAAATCAGGATTTTATTTGCCAGGGACATGCTGGTGCGTTTATTTCCATCCGCATGTCGCAATAGACAATCTCGTCCCATTTTTTCTTTGCCAGGAACAGACTCTGCTCTCTTGTTAAATAAAATTTGTCCTGATAATCAAACATGATTATTTCACCGACAATGCAGCGCCGATAATGCCGGCTTCATTAAACAAGGTTGCAATCGAAATATCTGTTCTCGGCATGTACTTGTTATAGTCGTATTTTTTTACATATTCCTTGATCGGATTTAAGAGATAATCTCCCTCTTTGCTGATACCGCCGCCGATTACAAGGCGTTCCGGCTGGAATGTATTCACCACGCCGACCAAACCGTCTGCTACATAGCGCACATACTGATCTACAACCTCCTGTGCTGCCGGATCTCCTTTTTTCGCAGCCTCAAATGCAGTTCTTCCGCTTACCTTGCCTTCTTTTTCTGCAAACTCGCACATCAGAGAATCCGGATGCTTTTCCATTGCCTCTTTTGTCTGGCGAATCAATGCGGTAACAGAAGCATATGCCTCCCAGCAGCCATGATTGCCGCAGGTGCAGGGAACTCCGTCATGTACTAAGGTAACATGACCTAATTCCGCACCGACGCCGTTAAAACCGCGGTAAAGCTTTCCGTCTATGACAACGCCTCCGCCAACGCCCGTTCCGAGCGTAATAAACACAAAGCTATCCACTCCGCCGCCGTTTACAACATACTCTCCCATTGCCGCAGCATTTGCGTCATTTTCCACATTGACCGGCAGATCAATATACTTTTTTAATTCCGCTGCAAGCGGTGTATGATCCATTTTTAGGTTATTTGCATAAACCACCATACCGGTTTTATTATCAATCGAACCCGGACATCCGATTCCGATTCCCTGAATGTCACTCATGCTCAATCCGGCTTCTTCGGTAATTTTTTTGCAAAGCTCCGCCATATCCCGGACAATTTCGGAATAATGGCGCTCATTCATGGTCGGGGCAGAGCCTTGCTTTAGGATTTTTCCCTGCTCATCTACAACTCCGGCGGCAATGTTCGTACCTCCCAGATCGACTCCAATATAATACATATAAAACATCCTTTCTGTAATAACAATCCCTCAGTCACCTGCGGCGACAGCTTTCTTTATGCAAAGGGCGCTATCAGGCACAGTTGGCTGGAGAATTAACAGCCTTCTCCTATTATTTTACCATACTTTTGAAAAAATACAAGCTAAAAAATATCTTTTTTCTTTTTTATATACCGCCTGATCAGAATTCCGATGGATAAAAGCACACAGGCAAGCATAAACAGCGGTACAATCCACTGGTTTCGCACCTCGTCCTCGCTTGATTTCATCTCGGTCCAGAGCGTCTGCATTTTTAAGTTTGCCTCATCCGAAAGATTCTGAAAAACCATGGTTTTATTCTCTAAAAACTCGTCCGGCGGATAGGAGATTTCGTCCTCCTGCTCCTCCTCCGAAAGCTTTTCGTATGCACCCTCATTCGGTGTGGAATAGCCGATATAGGTGGTAGTTGCATAGGCAATATCCGGTTCTAACATGAAATTGATATACATTTCTGCCGCTTCTTTCTGACGCGCGGATTTCGGAATACACATCGCGTCAAAAAAGAGGTTTGTGCCGCTTTTCGGAAATGCAAAATCCAAATGATCATATTCATCCATCAGTGTGATCGCATCGCCGGCATAATAGGGGGCTAAAAGCGCCTCTCCCGCTCCCATCTTATCAAAGATTTCGTCCATGACATAAGCCTGCACCACATGCTTCTGTGCGGTCAGCTTTCTTGCCGCTGCCTCTAATTCCTCCGGATCTTCCGTATTTAAGGAATATCCCAAAAGGGACTCCGCAATGGCAAAGGCATCCCTTGGATTATCAAACATTAAAATCCGGTCTGCATACTGTTCATCCCATAGAATATCCCAATCCATATCGGTCGGATCAATCGCGGTTTTATCGTAAATAATGCCCACCGTTCCCCAGGTATAGGGCGCAGAATATTTCTGCTCCGGATCGTATGCCGGGTTTTTGAATTTATCCATCACATATTGCATATTCGGAAGATTGGAAAAATCAATCGGCAAAAGCATGTCCTCCCTGATCATCCGGGAGATCATATAATCGGACGGGATAACCACATCATAATTTACACCGCCGCCCTTAAGCTTTGCATACAGCTCCTCATTGGTAGCATAGGTGCTGTAATTGACCTTAATGCCGGTCAGATTGGTAAACTCGGCATTCACATCAAGCGTTCCCTCGTCGCTTCCGTCTGAAATATATTCACCCCAGTTGTAGACATTAATAGAGATTCCGGCATCGCGAAACCGTGTGTAATAATCCGGATCCTCCACTGTCAGGGTCTGAACTTCAAGCTCCTCATCCTCCTCCTGCACACTGCCGCAGCCTGCAGAGAACAAAACCGGAAGCGCTAAGAGCGCAAGCATCCAATTTTTCTTCATCTGCGCACCTCCTTTTCGATCTTCTGTCCGCGTCTCTCCAAAACATTTTTCGTAATCAAAACAATCATAACCACCACAAAAATGATGGTGGAAAGCGCATTTATTTCCGGACTGATCTTTCTGCGCGTCATGGAATAAATCGTAATCGGCAAAGTCTGTGAGGTAGAACCGCTTGTGAAATAGCTGATGACGAAATCGTCCAGCGAAAATGTGAACGACATCAAAAACCCGGATACAATGCCCGGCATAATCTCCGGCAGTACTACCTTAAAAAATGCCTTTACCGGATTGCATCCCAAATCCTGTGCCGCCTCATACAGATGCGGATTCATCTGCCGGAATTTTGGCATGATATTTAAAATGACATAAGGCACGTTAAAGGTAATATGTGCAATCAAAAGCGTGATAAAGCCAAATTCCAGGTTCATCCGCGCCGCAAAAAATACAAATACCAGCATTAGAGAAACACCCGTGACAATCTCCGGATTTATAATCGGAATATTCGTCACATGCAGCACCACTGCCTTTGCCGGCTTGGACATCGCCTGGATGCCGATTGCCGCCGCTGTTCCTAAAACGGTTGCAAGCACAGACGCACAGATCGCAAGCAAAATCGTATTCCGGAAGGAGGTCATAATCAGCTCATTCTGAAAGAGCTTCACATACCAGTCCAGCGTAAAACCGGAAAACACGCTCCGGCTTTTTGTGACGTTGAACGAAAAGATAATCAGTACGATAATTGGCAGATACAAAAAGAGCATAACTGCCGCAAGATAGCATTTTGAAAGTTTTTTCATCCTGTCACCCCCTTAAATCAGCACACGGTCATCACTGTCAAACTGGTTCATCAGCGTCATAATCAAAAGAATAATCACCATCAGAACCAATGAAATTCCAGCGCCCAGATTCGGGTTATAGGAATTTCCTAAAAACTGCATTTCAATCAGGTCGCCGATTAAGAGGTTACCGCCGCCGCCCAGCATTCTGGAAATGATAAAGGTACTGATTGCCGGAACAAACACCATTGTGATCCCGGACATGATTCCCGGCAGACTCAGCGGAACAATAATTTTCGTCAAAACCTTCATGCTGTTGCAGCCTAAATCCTGCCCTGCTTCAATCAGACTCCGGTCAATCTTCACCATCACTGAATAGAGCGGCAGAATCATATACGGAAGATAATTATACACCATCCCCAGAACAACTGCACCCTCGGTATTCATAAGCTTATACGGCCCTAAGCCGAGGTAGCCTAAGAGCGTGTTTAAAATTCCGTTATTACCCAAAATTGTCATCCATGCATAGGTGCGGAGCAGAAAATTCATCCACATCGGCAGCATCACAATCATCAGCATTGTACTCTGCACATTCCGCTCCAAGCCGGTTAATATATATGCCAGCGGATATGCAATCAAAAGACAGATCACCGTTGCAATCGCAGCAAGCCAGATGGAGCGTGTAAAGATATTTGTATACTTTGCAACCTCCGAAACATATTCCAGCGTGAACGCACCGTTATCGTCGGTAAATGCGAAATACGCAACCATCAGAAGCGGTACTACAATAAATACAACCATCCACACCAAATAAGGCGCGGCAATTAATTTTCTCTTCATTGCTCCGCCCTCCTTAAAATGCCGTCTCTGTCATCTTGTGCATCACATGAATGTCATAAGGATCGAAGGTCATGCCAACGGTAGACCCCAGCTCCGCTGCCTTGGTGGAATGCACCATCCAGCGGAAATCGTATGCGTCGATCAGCATTTCATAGTGCACACCCTTAAAGGTGACCGATTCCACTACGCCGGAAATCTGTGCGTCCGCTGCCGGAATCAGCTGCACATCCTCCGGACGGATCACAACATCCACCGCCTCATTGTCGGCAAAGCCTTTGTCCACACATTCAAACTGCCGTCCGCTGATTTCCACTAAAAAATCCCGGAGCATAACACCCTTTAAAACATTACTCTCACCGATAAAATCTGCCACAAAGGCATTAATCGGCTCATTATATATATCAACCGGACTGCCAATCTGCTGAATATTACCCTTATTCATCACCACAACGGTATCGCTCATCGTGAGCGCCTCCTCCTGATCATGAGTGACATACACAAAGGTAATCTCCAGACTCTGCTGGATTCTTTTTAATTCAATCTGCATTTCCTTTCGGAGCTTTAAATCCAGAGCGCCCAAAGGCTCGTCCAAAAGCAGTACCTTCGGACGGTTGACCAGTGCGCGTGCAATTGCCACACGCTGCTGCTGACCGCCGGATAAGCGGTTTACTCCGCGCTTTTCAAAGCCGCGCAGATTCACCAGCTCCAGCATTTCTCCCACCCGGTTTCTGATTTCCTTTTCCGGTAATTGCTGAACCTTTAATCCAAAGGCAATATTGTCGTACACATTTAAGTGCGGAAACAGCGCATATCGCTGAAAGACGGTATTGACATTCCGCCGGTAGGGCGGCAGCTGATTGATCCGTTTTCCCTCAAACAAAACATCCCCGCTGTTCGGTTGCAAAAAACCGCCGATAATCCGCAACGTGGTTGTTTTTCCGCATCCAGACGGACCCAAAAGCGTGACAAACTCCTTATCGCGATTATCTAAATCACTATTCTGCAAAATACTCTCGCCGTCAAACTCGACAACAATGTCCTTTAAATTAATAATATTTTTCAACCTATACACCTCCAATTT
>RQCD01000213.1 GCA_008668455.1 Clostridia bacterium | reverse complement strand
TACGCCACGCTGGACAAGCGCGAGGAACGCTATGACACACGGTCGCTGATTTCTGTGCTTTCCAAAATCGTATCGCATAATCTGAAGGAATTTTTTGTGGACTATGTGCCGGACGTAGTGATCGGGACGCATAGCTATGCCTGTATGCTGATCACGTACATGCGCGAAAAAAGGTACATTAATTGCCCCACCTATGGCATTATTACCGATTTTACGGTTCATCCGTTCTGGGAAAGCACCGAGCTTGATTACTATGTCACCCCGGATATTCTCTTAAACCGGCAAATGCAGAAAAAAGGAATCCCGGAGGAAAAGGTTCTTCCTTACGGAATTCCGGTCAAGGAAAAGTTTTCAAAAAAGAGGGCAAAGGAGGTTGCCAGAAAGCATTTAGGAATTGAGGACAAGACCACGATTCTGATGATGATGGGATCAATGGGATTTGGAAATATTGAAAAGAATCTGAAGCTGATCGATTCGGTGGAACACGATTTTCAGGTACTCTGCGTCTGCGGCAATAATGAAAAGGCAAAAAACACTGTGGACGAAACCAAATGGAACAAAAAGGTTTATTCCTTCGGCTTTGTGGACAATGTGGACGAAATGATGGACGCAGCAGACTGTATCATCACAAAACCAGGCGGTCTGACCACCTCGGAGTTTTTAGCAAAGGGACTGCCTGCCATCATTTTAGATCCGATCCCCGGTCAGGAGGATCGGAACATGGAATTTTTAGTGAACAACGGCGCGGCAATGATGGTAACCAACACCTTTCCGCTGGACGAGGCTGTTTATGAAATGCTTCATTACCCCTGGCGGTTCGACCTTTTGGCGCAGTCGGTTCAGAAGCTCGGGAAACCGGATTCCACCGCAAGACTCTGCGACTTTATCATCTCGCATTTAACGTGAAATCACGTTTAATGATATCACAAAAAAAGAAAGGGAAATAATATGGATTGTATTTTACTCGCGGCAGGCTATGCCACAAGACTCTATCCTCTCACAAAGGATAAGCCAAAGGCATTGCTCACAATGGGCAATAAAACAATTTTAGACTGGGTTGTGGACAAAATTGAGGAAATTCCGGAAATAAACCATATTTACATCGTAACCAACCATCGCTTTGCCGGACAGTTTGAGGACTGGAAAAAGACCTACTCCGGAGCAAAAAGGGTAGTGGTTCTGGATGACGGCACAACCGCCAACGACAATCGTTTAGGCGCGATTGGAGACATGAAATATGTTATCGACCGCGAAAAAATTGATGATGAAATCTTTGTTCTGGCAAGTGACAACATCTTTGATTTTGCACTCACCGATATGGTGGATATGTACCGGGAAAAGAACTGTGATTTAATTTCCGCCCACTATGTCAAGGATTTGGTGGATTTACAGCAGATGGGCGTGGTGGAGATGAACGAGGACAAGCAGGTGATCGGCTTTGAGGAAAAGCCGCAGAACCCGAAATCCAGCTATGGCGCACCGCCATTCTACCTATATAAAAAAGAAACGCTTGCACTGATCGACCAGTATTTAAAAGAGGGCAATAATCCGGACGCTCCGGGGCATCTGATCCCCTGGCTGATTGAGCACACACCGGTTTATGCCTATACCTTTGACGTAATGACCATCGATATCGGCACACCGAAAACCTACTACGAAGCGCAAAAGCTGTTTGAGAATAAATAAAGTATAAATCCTCCATAAGAATCACAAACTAACCAAAAAGGAGATTTTTATGGAATATCTGATTTACTTTTATGTATACTCATTTCTCGGCTGGGTTTTGGAAACGGCGTATGCCTCAATCCGGCTTCGCCGATACTGCTCCAAGCAGACACTCTTAAGATCGCCCCTCTGCCCCATTTATGGGATTGGGGCGGTTTTGATGCTTTTACTGCTTTCTCCGGATGCTGCATTATTGGTATTTTCCGGCGGCTTCTTTTTGGCAAGCAGTGTGGAATACCTGGTTTCTGCCTACTATCTGCACGCTTTTGGAATCCGCCGCTGGAATTATACAGGCAGTCCCGGAAATGTGGGCGGTCATGTCTGCGCGGGATATTCCATTCTATGGGGAATTTTTGCGCTCTGGCTTCTTTACTGGCTGCACCCTGCCGTCAAATCGTTTGTGAGCCGGCTGGACGCACGGCTTTTATCCATCACTTCGCTGCTTCTTTGCGTTTGGGTGATACAGGATTTCCGCGACACAAAAAAAGAGCTGAAACGCTATGCCGCCGGTGAAGAAAACTGTATTGAGACAAAATTTTCATATGTGACCAAACCATGAACTTTTTTAGAATTTCAAACTATTTCTCAAAAATTTATTGATTTTTTGTGAAAAAAGTGTTATAGTAATAAGGTCATATATTAAACAGTTTAAGATTACAGAAGTATCTTATGATGAAGGGAGAGACTCATTTCATGAGCAAAAAAAGCAGAAAAACGACAAATGCGGACTATTCTGCTCCAAAAGACAAGGGTTCTGTTTTGTTTAACGCAATCGTTGCAGCTGTGATTGTAGCGGTATTTGGCTTAGGCTGCTATGCAGTCGGAGCAAAATATATTCCGCGGTATCAGGAGCAGCGTGCGCAGCAGAAGCAGCAGGAGGAGCAGTCGAAAACGGTCAGCGATGTCATGAAGGAAAAGAGCCTGACGCTGGACGAATTTAAAACAGAATACGGCATTCCGGCAGATACCGAGGTGACCGAGGATCAGACAGCGATGTCTCTGACCGGCTCTATGACCATGGAGGGCTATGCCAAATATGAGGACATGACCCTGGAGGAGCTGAGAGAAAAATACGGACTTTCGGAGGATCTTGCAGCAGATACTCCCTGGCAGGAGGCTGTAAACTCCATGCCGGTCGGCATTGCCGCACAAGAGATGTTCGGTATGGATTTTGAAACCTTTAAATCTCAGATGCCGGGCGCTGACAGCATTACAGAGGACATGACCTGGGGCGACGCAAACAAGATTATTGAAGCGGCTTATGCGGCACAGCAGGCGCAGCAGACAGATGACAGCAGCGCTGCTTCGGATACAGAAAGCTCACCATCTCCGGACGCAGCTGCTGATTCCGGAAAGGACAACTAAAAATGAAACATGAGAAAGCGAAAAACGGGATTTTCTACACGGTTGGGGAAGAAATTTTTAATTCAGTATCGCACGGAGTCGGAATTTTACTAAGTGTTGCGGCGCTGACGCTTTTGATTGTATTTGCAGCCTGGAAAAGTGACGGCTATGGACTGGCAAGCGCGATTGTCTATGGCATCTCGCTCATCCTGCTCTACTCAATGTCAACGGTCTATCACATTGTACAAAATTCTGCGGCAAAGCGTATTCTGCGGATTTTTGACCACAGCTCCATCTTTGTTCTGATTGCCGGAACGTATACCCCCTATCTTCTGATGTGTATGCGAAATCCGGTCGGATGGGCAATTTTTGGGTTAATCTGGGGTATGGCAGCTTTAGGAATTGTCTTAAACGCGATTGATCTGGATCGGTTTTCAAAGATCTCCACGCTCTGCTACGTTTTAATGGGCTGGGGAATTGTCTTTACCCTGCCAAAGATTACAAGGGTGATCGGAGTGCAGGGAACGGCTCTTTTGATTGCCGGAGGTGTGGTATACACATTGGGTGTGATCTTCTATGTGCTGAAAAAATATCGGTACATGCATTCGGTATGGCATTTATTCGTCTTAGCCGGCAGTATCTGTCATTACCTGTCAATTTTATTATATGTACTCTAATAGAAAGGAAATAAAAAAATGAACGAAAACGAAAATAATCTGAATGAAACTCCGGAGGAAAACAATCTGCCGGAGGAAGAAGTAACGGAAAATGCAGAGACTGTTGAGGACGCATTTACCGAAACAGAGCCTACAGAGCTTCCGGAGGAGAATGTAGGCTTTGCAGAACCGGAGGAGAATGTAGGCTTTGCAGAACCGGAGGAGGCAGCTCTTTCCGAAACCGAGATAAAACTGAAAAAAGCAAAAACCTCCGCTTTGATTGCCTGGATCTTAGTTGTATTATTTGCAGTCGGTGACTTTGGTTACTACTGGACGAATATTTATAACAAGTACAATCATCTTGGCTATTTAGACACCAACGGCATGACCATCGGCGATGCTGCAGCCGGCATGAATATGTCCTTCGAGGAATTTAAAGAGCAGTACGGACTGCCGAAGGACATGAAAAAAAGTACTTATTTTAATGCCGCACAAAATTTGATTCCGGTTTCCAAGATGCTGGAAATGTACGGAACAGATCTGGCTTCTATGAAAGAGCAATATCACTTCGGAGATGAAATCACCGAAGACAGCACCTGGGGTCAGGCGCTGGAATCCATGACATTAGCCGACTATGTAGGTGAGGATTATTTTGACGAATTTAAAACCGAGTATGCACTCGGCGATGATGTTACCTTAGAGACAAAATGGGGCGATGTCAGAAAAACAGTTGAGCAGAAGCAGTACAACGACAGAATCGCAAAGGAAAAGGGAGCTTCTCCTTCTCCGTCCGCTTCCGCTGAAGCAGAGCCGACAGCATCTGCGGACGCAGCAGAGAGTGAAGCGCCGGCAAGCCAGGAGCCATCGGCATCTCCGGAGGCATAATCAGGTTACGGCAAAGGCAAAAGCCTTTGCCGTTTTTGCAATCAAGTTATAATTTTTATTTATAGCTTTGCATAATTAGAATGTATTGGACAACAGGGAATTTTTATGGTATACTATACTCATCAATCAGAGAGGCAGATAAAAAGCCTATAGGATTTGGAGGGTATGAAAAATGTTATCCGTTATTAAGCATTGGAAAAACCGATGTATCGGACGAATGTGATACACAGACAACGTCCAGTATATATTCATACAGATACAAAAAGTTTTAGGAGGATTTTATTATGAAAAAAATTATTACAGCAGCTTTAACCGCAGCGCTTTCTCTTTCCCTGTTCACCGCATGCGGCGGTAACAAAGACGGCATCACAGTTGCCGTTCCGAACGACACAACCAACGAAGCGAGAGCGCTTCTCCTTTTAGAGGAAAACGGCTACATCAAATTAAAGGACGGCGCAGGAATTACCGCAACCATCAAGGATATCGCAGAAAATCCAAACAATATCACCTTTAAAGAGGTAGAGGCTGCACAGCTTCCGAGTGTTTTGCAGGATGTTGACTATGCAGTGATTAACTCGAACTATGCAATCCAGGCAAATCTGAACCCGGTTTCTGATGCACTCCTGATTGAGGGTTCCTCTTCTGAATACGGCAACATTGTGGCAGTCAAGGAAGGAAATGAAACGACAGATAAAATCAAAGCATTAAAGGCAGCTTTAGAAAGCAAAAAAGTAAAGGATTTTATCACATCTGAATATAACGGCGCAGTGGTCAGCACAGTAGACAATCCGGGTGATGGCTTTGATGCCTCCTTGGATTATGCAGCGTTAGCCGGAACAACCGTCACAGTTGCCGCATCACCGACACCGCACGCAGAAATTCTGAAGGTTGTAAAGGATATTTTAGCAGAGAAAGATATCACCTTGGATGTGAAAGAATTTACCGACTACGTTCAGCCGAATAACGTGGTAGAGAGCGGAGAGATTGACGCAAACTACTTCCAGCATCTTCCCTACCTGAACGACTTTAACGCTGAAAACGGAACGCACTTGGTATCCATTGGCGCATTCCATGTAGAGCCGATCGGCTTATATGCAGGAAAGCAGACAACCCTGGACGCACTTGGAGCAAAATAAAGAAAATCAGAAAGACAGCGCCGGCTAAAAGGTCGGCGCTTGATTTCGTTGTTGGAGGATTTTATGATAGAATTGAAGAACATTTCCAAGTCCTTTCCGATGGCAGACGGGACTGTGGATGCATTAAAAAATGTTTCTCTGACGATTGCAGACGGAGAAATTTATGGAATTATTGGTATGAGCGGAGCAGGCAAAAGCACCCTGGTTCGGTGTATCAACATGCTGGAGCGTCCGACCTCCGGGGAAATTCTGATCGACGGAGAGAATATCGGTGCATTGGGAAGCACAGAGCTTCGGAAGCGCCGCCGCAAGATCACAATGATTTTTCAGGGCTTCAATCTGCTGATGCAGAGATCCTGCCTGGATAACATCTGCTTTCCGTTGGAGCTTGCCGGAGTTTCCAAAAAAGAGGCAAGAAAAAAAGCCGCGGAGCTTTTGGAAACAGTCGGACTTCCGGACAAGGGCAGCGCATACCCGGCACAGCTTTCCGGCGGTCAGCAGCAGAGAATCGCAATTGCGCGCGCTCTAGCAACCAACCCGGAAATTCTTTTATGCGACGAAGCAACCAGCGCGCTCGATCCGAAAACAACCCAATCGATTTTGGAGCTGATCCAGGAAATTAATAAAAAGCTTGGGATTACCGTCATTATCATCACTCATCAGATGAGTGTGGTGGAAAAGGTTTGCAGTAAGGTTGCCATTTTAGATAACGGCGTTGTAGTGGAGGAGGGAGACGTCAGCGAGGTATTTACCAATCCGCAGTCGGACGCGGCGCGGCGGCTGGTATTTCCGGACGGCGCAGACACCTCTGTTCCCGGCTTTGCCTCGGACAGCGTGATCCGCCTGGTGTATAACGGCGCAATGGTGGCAGACACGCCGCTGATCGCAAAAATGGCAATGGATGAGGGAATTGCCGCAAATATTCTTGCCGCACAGACAAAATGTATCGGCGACAAGGTGTTTGGAAATATGCTGCTGGATATTGACGGCGGGAAAGAGGAGCTTGAGCGCGCAGTCTCTTATCTGAAAAATGTACCGAATGTAATTGTAAGGAGGATAAAGGCATGATTGCACAGCTTTTAGCAAATGAAACCGTTGCAGAGGCGATTGAAATTCTGCAAAGCGAGCTTTTTCTGGCAATTTGGGAAACCTTTTATGTTACCGTGGTTGCCACACTGTTTTCGATTGTGATTGGTCTGCCGCTCGGCGTTTTGATTGTGGCAGGTGAAAAGGATGGTGTGCTTCCGCTCCCAAAACCGGTTTTAAGTATTTTAAATATTGTGATAAACCTGCTCCGTTCTATTCCGTTTCTGATTCTGATGATCTTAGTATTTCCGCTTACGCGTTTCATCATCGGAACGGTGGTTGGCACAACAGCGTCGATTGTTCCGCTGGTGATTGCAGCTGCTCCGTTTGTGGCACGTCTTGTGGAAAGCAGCCTGCGTGAGGTGAATCCGAACATTATAGAGGCAGCACAGAGTATGGGTGCGTCTCCGTTCCAGATTATCACCAAGGTGATGATTCCGGAGAGTATTCCCTCCCTGATCTCTAATTTCACCATCGCCATTACCACCGTACTCGGCTATTCTGCCATGAGCGGAATTATCGGCGGCGGCGGTCTGGGAAAAATCGCAATTAACTATGGCTACTACCGCTATAAATATCTTGTCATGATTATCGCAGTCATCTTTCTGATCATCCTGGTGCAGATCTTCCAGGCAGTCGGAACAAAGCTGGCAATTCAGTCGGACAAACGGTTAAAATAAAAATATTGAAGGGCATAGACGCGATAACCGCGTCTATGCCCTACTTTTATTTGAGTCCCCGGAAAAAGATCGCTTCCAGCATCATAATAGAATTTTCACGCATGCCCGGGATGAAAAACGGAACGATAATAACAGTAATCACTTGTGCTGCCAAAGACGCAATTGCCGCTCCAACTGCGCCCATTTTGGGAATAAAAATCAAATTCAATATCACATTAGAGAGAGCCGCTGCAAGATAAATGTATTTTAAATACTTCTGCTTATCCTCGCACACAACCCAGGCATTTCTTGCCACACCCAAATAAGAAAATGCCGTATACCAGGTGATCACTCTAAGAGGAGCAACAGCAGGAAGATACGCTTCTCCATACAAAATCCAAATAATTTTACCTCCAAAAATTGTAAAGAAAATAGAAACACCTACGGAAATATAAAACACCAAACAATAGAGCAAGCGGTTATAACGTTCATATTGTATTCTGCTCTCATTATGCTTTTCCATAATCGTCGGAAACACTGAGTCAATTACAGCACTTAATACAAAGCACCACATATTGCAGATAGCTGCTGCCGTGGCATAGTATCCGATCTCCTCCTGGTTAATCATATTTTTCAGCATCAGTTTATCTGTCTGTCCGTAAATTGCAACCATCAATCCCGGTAAAATAAAATGATAGCTCTTTTTCAAAAGCTCCTTTCCGTATGTCCACGAGAAAGACAGCTTTGCTGCATGATCTCTCTTATAAAAGTAGAATAAAACTACCGCGATACAAATATAGTCAACAGATGTTGCAATGGAGAAATAGATCACTGATTTTTGCGCCCATACCAAATAAATTTTGTAGACAGATGTGATTGTATATGCAATCAGAGTTGCAATTGCCGTTTTTTTCGCTTCAAGCCGCGACTGAAACCAATAGTTAAAGGTTTCAAATATATTAAAGAGAAAACCAACACTGCATAATGCTACTACAATTCGTGTGATAGGTTCCTCTGCATCCAAAATACAGGAAATGCCCAAAATCATCAGAACGGATAGCATACTGGATATTGCTCTTAAGCCTAATGCCGTTCCAATAATTTCACCCTCACGTCCGGGAGCATCTATAAATTCCTTCACAATTACGGAATTGATGCCCAGCGTACAAATTGCCGCAAAAAATGTAGTATATGCTCCGGCATAGTTTATCAGACCATAATTTCCGGGTCCTAAATACCGTGCTGTTAATAGTCCAACCACAAAGCCAATCAGCATCTGAACAATCTTGCCGGCAATCATCCATCCAGCATTTTTTACCATTCTATTTTTAAATAAGTTTATCATTTTCGTTCAATCTCCGTATGATTTTCGCAGGAACGCCTCCAACCAGAACATGTTCCTCAACATCCTTTGTTACGCAGGCACACCCCGCAATAATACTGGACGCTCCAATTGTTACTTCATTTAAAATAGTGGCTCTTACTCCAATCCAGCATCCGCTGCCCACAGTCTGCTGATAATTATACCCCATTCCTGCACGTCGTTCTGCTGTTCCAATACTATGACTTCCTGTTTGGAACGTCACCTCAGGTGCGATATCACAGTTATCCCCAATCACAACGGTGCCATTTCCATTGACAAAAAGATTCTTTCCAATCCAACAGTTTTTGCCTATTTTCAGCTGCCCTGTACAGACAATCGGTCCGACAATTTTCGTGTTTTCGCCAATTTCAAATCCAAGTGATTTTAGCAATCTGCGCTTTATTTCAAAGTGCTTTGTTCCTGCATAGACATGATTCACAAGAAAAAAGTAAATTGTTCTTTTCACTCCCTTTAAATGGAGCCATTTAATGATTCTTTTCATTTTGATACCAATTATCCTTTAAAATTTCTGCCCGGCTGCACACTCCCTCTGTATACATATCCGGACTTTCTTTCCCTGAAAGAACTTCATAGCAAAGCTGAATAAACTTATCCGCAGCTTTTTTTGCATTCCATTCCTCTGATATTGTCTGATATGCCTTTTCTCCGAACCGTTTTCTTTCCGCAGGATGATCTAACAGCCACTTTGTTTTCTGATAAAGTTCTTCTATATTCCCATCCTGATAGATAAATCCATTCTGCCCGTCCTGAATTAAAAAGGGCGCTGCTCCGATTGCGTGACTTGCAACCGCAGCGCAGGCTGAATTCATCGCCTCATTCAGCACCGCACCCCATCCCTCTTTCCGATCCGAGGTGAACAAAAAGATTTCGCTCTTTTCCATATAACTTCGTACCTCTGCCGGTTTCATACTGCCCAGCAGGTAAACACAGCCGTCAAGTCCTTCCTCGTTGACCTTGACTTGCAGGCTCTCCGCCAATTCCCCGTTTCCAATCATATACAGGCAGAATTGATATCCCTCCTGCTTTAAGCGTTTTGCAACCGCAATTGCCGCCTCCGGGTGTTTACACGTTATCATCCGCGCCACCCATAAAATAGAATTTTTCTCTTTTTGATCAATCATGCCGCAGGGTTCAGGATAAAAATACAACTTCGGAAAATATCCCCACTTATAGGTGTGCTGCAGGAACATATATGTTTTTGCAAAATCCGCTGCCGTATACGCGCTGGAACATAGCATATACAAATTTCTGCGCCTTCTGTACCTTTTTCTGAATCGAAAGAAATGAATCGGAATTTTATAAGCCGGCGGTGTTTTTTTGTAAATTCGTTCAGAATAAAGAAAGGTGATCCGATCATTTTTCATCCGATTCTCCAAAAGGGCGGTTGGCGCACTCCCATGGATCACAATATCCGCCTCATCAATCCATTGCTGGCATAATTCCATGTTTTTTTCATAAAAAATGCTGTCAATCACATAGGCAGGCTTGCTTTCCAGCGTCCAGCCCATATTTCTTCGTTCTTCTTCCATCGGCTCTGTTTCAATAAAATAAAACTCAACATCGCTCCGCTCTGCTATTGCCGCAGATAATTCCGACTGATGGTGTGTATAGTAATTTGAAACAAAAATAACCTTCATTCTTCACCCCTTCCTTTCAAGCCGCAACCCACAGATTATTGCTCCTCCACGGAGTAACCCAAAACCAACAATACTAACATATAAATGTAATAAATTGTTCCGCTCACTAAAACAGCCGACTCCGCACAGCTGATAAAAAACAGCACTAAAATCGAAATCAGGCATAAAAATTGCCGCGGTGTCCGGCACTGCGCACGAAAAGCACAGAATGCTGCGAACGTAAAAAGAAGATAAATGGAAAAACCAATCACACCAAAGTTGAGCAAAACCGTAAAATGCGCATTATGAGAATTCTGCATATTAAACTTTTTTAAATTGCCCAGCGCATGATCCCACCATTGGTTCAAGAACCGTCGATAAACCCTTTGCCGTCCGGAAATCAGCTTTTTTCCCCAAAACCAATAAGTCTGTCCGGCAAGCACATCCGAAAGCCACAGATAAAGCGGGACAAACAAAATCGGACAACATACAATTACATCTTCAAAAATCTCATTGCGGCGAATCTGTTTCTTCTTTTTAATTACCAGAACCAAATAGATCAGGAATACCACGCCCCCTAAAATACTTGTTCTTGCATCGGTGAGTATTAGAAGCAAGCCTAAAAAGCATGATTCGATATAGATTACCAGTTTCAGTCCTTTATGAATAAAGCTTTGATCGCAAAGAATCAAAAGTATCATAATCGTTGAAAGTAAAATGATGCCAGTTTGATTTGGATTTGCATATCCAAGCGTCAATTGACGAGATACCTCTACAAAGTCTACAGAGCTCTCATAAGCATAAGGCGAAAAAAACAAGCCAATTAACACCACTCCCTGCAGGATATAAACAGCACAGATTCTTTGCAGCATAACCTTGCTAAGTGTCATTGCTTCTGCACTTCGCCAAACAGACATCATCAAAAGAAAGCACGAGGCTGATACAACATTTTCGTACTCCCAGCGCCGATATGCACCGACCAGCATGCAAAAAATCAAAAACAGCAGAAACAGAAAATCTCTGCCGGTAAGCTTGCTATTGCAGAAAAAAGACGTACTAAACATCAGAAATCCCATACCTAAAATCAGATAACTGCAAAGACGCTCCATTTCCTCCAGACCTACAGCAAGCGCTAACGACATAATTATGTGTATAAATATTAATCCTGTAAACAGAAAGCTCATCAAAAGCTGTTCAATCTTTTTTGTATGCATCCAGATATCCCTCCACCATTTTGTTCAGACTAAAGCTGTCTATAATATGCTGCCGGCAATTGCTTGATTCCCGGCGGCTCTTGATTTCATTCACCGCGTCTCTCAGATAACAGCTTTGATCCACAGGCATCACCGCACAGCTGTCATCTGTCACCTCCGCACATGCTGTTGACTGATACACAACAGCCGGTGTTCCGCATGCCATCGCCTCTGCTGTAACCAATCCAAAGGTTTCTTCCTTTGATGGATTGACGAACACGTCAGCGGCTGAATACCACTCAACAAGCTCTTGCTGATTTTCTGTTTTTGTGATACCTAATATCTTATCCGGCATGCCGGCAATTTGCTCTGAGGTCAGACCAATTAAAACAATCGTTTCATTCTCTCCCAGCTGATCTGCAAGCTCCAGAAATTCTCTTAACCCTTTTCGCTCATCCCAGTGATATGCAACACCTAAAATAACGTACTTCTCTTCCAGACCGTATTTCTCTCGAATTTTATTGTCCGGAACAGGCTTGAATATATTTGTATCAATCCCGTTATAAATTGTCCGTATTGAATATTGTTTCAAAAAGGATTCCTTTGCCGTATCGCAAAGCCAATTAGAAACGGTAATAATATGCATTCGCTCCCCAAACCCGGAAAGCCATTTCTTTTTATCCGCCAGGGTTCGTTTTGTTGTATCTACCTTACTGCGCGGATATGCTGAAAGATTCGGACACTGACCGCAGTGTTCTTTCCACCGAAAACAATTTACTTCTGTAAAATGAGCACATTTTCCGGTAAAAAGCCAGCAGTCATGCAGGGTGATCAGAATTTTTGCCCGGCTTGTCCGAAGAAAACGGAAAAACATCGGTAAATTCAGATAGCTGCCGTGCAGATTGTGCAGATGGATCACATCCGGATCAATGGATTTGATTTGACGAATGAGTTTTTTGGTAGCAAAATGCGAAAAATAGCCTTGCCTGCCGAGATTCCGCGATAGAACCGCATGCAAATGCAGATCAAAGTCATTTCCGATCCGGATCATGTTTTTTTCGCCGCAGCGTCCCAGTCCATAGAAAATATAGCTTTCATCCCCCTGCGCCAACAGCGCATAGTGGATTGCTTTTGCAATTTTTCCGGTGCTTCCGCTTGCCGCGCAATTAATCTGCACTACCCTCATTCACTTTTCCCCCATCTCTAAATCAGACTCTGTAAAAAATCTGATATTTTTTTTGCCTGAATCTCTGCATTTTTTTGCTCTACAATAAAGCTTCTTGCTCTTTCCCCAATCCGGCTGAATTGCTCATCCTGCAAAATCTGATCAATTTCTTTTGCAATCAAATGGCAATCCTGCTCTTTTGTCATATAGCAGTATTTTTCGTATTCCTCCGGAATGCCTGGAAGGCTGGTGGTAAAAGCCGGTGTACCGCTTAGAAGATATTCCACCATTTTAGACGGGAACGAATATTTTGTATACTCCTCCTCCGGATTCCGGAGATTTAATAGCAGGCTTGCCTGTTGTTCTCTCTTTAAAATTTCGCCTCTCGGAACACGTCCGAAAAACTGTATTTTTGGATTTCTTTCTGCTCTTTTCTGAATTTCTTCTTCATAATCTCCCGAGCCGAACAGCCAGAGCCGGCAATCGGTTTGGAGCTGTTCAAAGGTGTCTAAAATCAAGTCAACACCATATTTTTTATAGAGCGCACCGGCATACATCAGCGCCGGCGGTTCGCTTTTTTGAATTTCTCCCAGTCCGTCAAAAATTGTCGGATCAGCAATCGTTTCAACCACGGTATACGGCTTTCCCGGTGCGACCGCTTTCTGCATTGCCTCGGTCAGATAGATATATCCGTCAAAGCTTTTTTGAATGGAAAGCGCCTTTTTCCGGTATGCGTCCGAAAACATCCGTTTCCAAAGGTTTTTACTTTTTGTATAGGTAAACATCGTTGCCGGAAGATCTGCAATCAGGATCACAATTTTACAGCCTGCTTTTTTGCAGATTTTTAAAAGTGTTTCGGTTGGTTTCGGATAAAGTCCATAAACAAACACACATTTCTCCGGCTCGTTCTGATTTTCTCTCAGCCATTTCCGGAGCAGCTTTCCCGTGCCGTCCGCATGATTTTTCTGTTTGATTCCCGGAAGATTCACTGCCGGGAGTATCTGTGCTGAAACTCTGTCGTTCAGCCTGTCCTCTCTTTGTTTTAAAAAAATTCTGCTTCCCCCCGGAAACATCGCAACAGATTCTGCGGATGCCACTGTTAGCTCAATTTCCGGATTTTTAGAAAACCCGTCTATTAATGCCATTTCAAAGCTTTGTGCAGACGCCGACGGCTTTACGCGGCTTTTTTGCACCGTCTGATCAAACCAAGCAGGAGCGCAGACGCTTCCAAAATAAAATAGTTTCATCCTCTCTGCTCCTCACAATAGCTCCGGAACTCTGCTAAAAATGCGTTCCGCCGGTTTTTCAGAATCTCCGGATCATATTCCTTTGCATGCTCAAAATTGATCCTGGCATACTTTTTCGCCAGATCCGATTGCTCCATCACCGCAAGAATTTGCTCTGACAGCTTTTCATCATCCCCTAACGGATGCAGACATTCAGCCGGTAAAAGCTCCGGCATGGTGCATATATCGGTTGCAAAGGACGGACACCCGCGTGACATTGCCTCCGCAACACAACGTCCAAAGCCCTCGCTTCTGGTCGGCAATACAAACGCATCCATTGTATCCAGCCATTCTAAGACAAGCTCGGAGGATGCAAGCGGCTTGGGAAAATGGATTCTTCCCGCAACACCGCGCGCTTTTCCGTATTCAATCCATTTATTCCGGTTTTCCTCTGTTCCGTTTCCTAAAATATGCAGATGATATCTTTCCGGCAGCCGTGCCAGCGCACGGATTGCCGTATCAACACCCTTCATATTGCTTTGATAAAATCCAATCAGCGCTAAATCAATTGTCTTTTGCTCCGGAAGAGCTTCAATCCTCTGCATTCGCTTTGCCAAGACCTCCGGATCTGCTTTCTTTAAAATAACGTCACTGCATCCGCACATTTTTCCCCGGATTGGAAACTGCGATTGCAGATACTCCTGACTGACATATAACCCAAACCGACAATCCCGAATTGTATTTAAAATCTGCCTATACAAAACCGGAGCATACATTCTCTTTAAAAAACTTGGATTTTGACGTAACGCATTATGAATATCTCCTGTAACCTCAATCATATACGGTTTTTTTAGTTTTTTTGCAATTTTAATCGCCATCAGTCCTTTTCGTGCCAGAGGTTTTATAATAATTGCTTCTGCCTTTGAAATTTCTTCATGTAAAGCTTTTTTTATAGCGGAATCGTTTTTCATGTCTCTGGGTGATCGGTTTCTCGGCAGAATACGAATTGAAAATTTAGAATCATCCATCAAAACCAGATTATCATAAGTCAAATCATTTTTTAAGGCTTCTCCTAAAATTCGAACACTATCAAAAGTTGGGCAATACTTTTCAAAAAAATCATTTGCACTGGAAGGCAGACCAAAAAAAGCATTTTGATTCTTTTGAAACATATAGTTTCCAATATAAAGTAACTCCAAAATTTCACCTCCGTTTAAAACTCAAATTCTGTCACAAATTCCTCCGGATTACGTTCAATATATCTTGGCGGTGTACAGACAACCGTTGTATAGTCTGGAACATCCTTAAACACCGTACAGTTTGCTCCAATATGACAGTGGTTTCCGATTTTAACTCCGCCGACAATCACCGCCCCTGCGCCGATCACACAATGGTCTCCGATTACGGGCGCTTTTTTCTTGCTGCTTCCAATGGTCACATTCTGCAAAATTGTGCAATCTGTGCCAATACGTGCTGAGTGTGAGATAAAAATTCCGGTAATACCATGCGGCAAATGCGGAATACCTGCAAATTTTGCACCTGCGTTTAATGCTGTTCCCATAGATGATGCATTTTTAGCTTCTGCTCTCTTGCAATAGATCAAGTACCACATTTTTAAAATTGACATTGTTTTATTATCCGAATCCACTACAACCTGTCTGCGTTTCCAATACTTTACTTCATTATATCCAAAAATCCACGAATAGAGCCGATACGTAAATCGATTTTTATTTCTGTTCATCATCTCTTACAAGCCTCTTTTGAACAAATTTTCTGTCTTAAAATTGTAGACGAAATACCGCTGGTGTATTGCAGATAAACAACCTCCGCACCCACTTTTTTCAATTCTTCTTCCGTTTGAATCCATCGCTCTGATCCCTTCCAGTCACTTCCGATAAAAATAGCGTCAAACGGATTTTGATTAAACACGTCACTCTTATCCAGTGTATTCACCACAAATGCCCGGTCTACCGCTTTAATGTTTTCTACAATCTCCAGCCGATGCACTTCTGGAATATTGGGGATAATTCCTTTATACTGCTTCACTAAATCATCTGAATTAACACCCACCAAAAGATACTCGCATTGTTCCTTTGCATGATTCAAAAGGTTCAAATGACCAATATGAAACATATCGAAAACTCCCTGTGTATACCCAATCCGATACTTTTTCATAATCAGAACTCCTTTATATCCTCCGATTGCTTTAGTCCAAGCTCTTTCATTCTGTTTTCCAGCCGGTTTGCTTTTCTGACAAACAAAATCACGGTTGCAAGCAGGACTGCGGCATAATAAAGCGCATACAAAATTGTTAATATATCTAAATACCCAAAAATTGATCCAAGGATCAAAAGCGGCATATACAAGCTGGAATATCCCATATTCTTCATAATTAAATCAGCAATATGTGTGATTCCGGAAGATCGCTCCTCATCTGCATCTCCGCCCTTGCCCATCAGTCCCAATCTGTATTCTGTCACCAAATATTTTTGATAAATAATTCTGGTCAGGATGTCGGTAACAGAAGAAAAACCGCCTAATACAATCAAAAAGTGTCGTGTTGTCTCGGAGAATCTCATAGTTGTCATATATGCAGCCGTTCCGACCGCCAGAAATACAAACGCAGGCGCTAAATAACCGCTCACAGCGTCCAGAAACGCACCGCCATAAGAGGACTGCTTTTTCACTCTTGCAATATTGCCATCTACGCAATCTAACACATGCCAGAACACAAACAAACCAATTCCCACATACATCATCTTGCCGCCCATCATAATCAATAAGCAGGCGATAATTGCATCGAGCATAGAGAGAATCGACACAAAATTTGCGCTGAATCCTAAGTTAATAAACAAAAAGGTAAACACAAAGGACAGCGGTCTGCTCACTGCTCTTGCCCATATGGAAGAACGCTTTCTTTTTTCCTTTGTGTAAGACGCAGTAATCTGTTGAAAGGAATACATTGTTTATTTCTCCTTTTCCGGTTTCCCTAAAATTTCTTCATAAATATCCCACATCACTCTGAGCGCATTCGACAGCTCAAACGGTTCGACCGCTTCGATGCAGTTTGGTTTCATTTCTTCTCTCAGCGCCGGATTCTCGGCAAGCTTTCGGATGCCCTCAGCAAAGCCGTCCACATCCTCCGGGGAGGCTGTATAGCCGGTTTTCCCGTCGATAACATAATCCAGGATTCCATGCACATTTGAAGAAACCAGCGGAACACCTGCCGCCATTGCCTCCACACCGGCAAGTCCAAGTCCCTCAATTCTGGAGGGGAATGCGCTGATATCTGCCGCATAATAAAGCTCATAAACATCCGTCCGGAATCCTAAAAACAGAACTCTGTCTGCCAGACCCAAATCCTCTGCTAACTTTTTCAGATGCTCCAAAAGAGGGCCTTTTCCGGCGATTGCATAGTAAATATCCGGATTATCAAGCTTTGCCAATGCTCGGATAATCACCTCATGATTTTTACGCGGAATCAATTCGCCCACTGACAGCACCAAAAGCTTATCCTTCGGCACTCCGATTTCTTCTTTTTTTGCCGCCCGATCCACGCTCAAATGCTCAATTTTCCGAATATCCACCCCAACACTGGGAATATAGCGGACATTTTTACAATGGAACGTCTGCGCTCTGCGGTAGTCCTCATGATTGATGGTCACCAGATAATCACAGCATCTGGAAAGCATTTTTTCAATCGGATAATAAAACATCCAATTGCGTTTCGGAGAGGCATTATGGAAGTGAAATCCATGACAGGTGTACATCACAGCGCTCCCTGCCCGGCGCGCATTCCTTGCCGCATAACGCGTCATCATAGAAACCACCGGAGTATGGCAGTGAATCAGATCAAAACGCTCTGTGTCAATCAGCCGCTTCAAATCACGGTATGCCTGTAAATTCTCTCTGCCCATCGGCGACCGCGCAAATGCAATATTATGCAGAATAATTCCATCATCCCGAAGCTTTCTTTCATAAACGCTTGTGCGCCTTACATCTGTATCATTCATATAGTC
>RQCD01000055.1 GCA_008668455.1 Clostridia bacterium | reverse complement strand
TTTTATAAATTTTTTATAACATTTTTAGAAAATGACCTTGACAATCGTTTAAAATCAAGGTAAAATAAATAATGTGCTTAATATTTCTTTAAACGATTAATGCGGGGATGTTGAATCTTCGATTAATATGTGAAACAGATCAAAGGGAAAAAACCCTTCTACATAATAATTTTATATTCGGCATCCCCGGATTTGTGTTTACAGGTTTTGCAAAAAGCGAGACAAAAAAATACTTTGGGGGTGATTGAGATGAACACTACAACCATTATTTTGATTGCCACAACAGTCGTTTTTGCATTGCTGAATATTCTGTCCTTTTTCGGAGGAATATCCTATCGCAGAAAGATTTCCGAGGCGGAGCTGGGTTCTGCCGAGGAGAGAGCGAAGAAGATTATAGAAGACGCTGAAAAGAATGCCAAGGCAAGAAAGCGCGAGCTGATGCTGGAGGCAAAGGAAGAAAATCAGAAGATCCGCGCCGCGGCAGACGCGGAAATTAAGGATCGCAGGAGAGAAATTTCCAACCAGGAACGACGTGTTAATCAGAAAGAAGAAAATCTTGACAAGAAAACCGAGGCTCTGGAAAGAAAGGATCAGATTCTTTCGCAGAAAATTAAAGAGCTGGAGAAAAAAGACGCAAAAATTGATGAAATCAAGCAGCAGCAAATCAAAAATCTGGAAGAAATTTCTGGAATGACCAGGGAGGAAGCAAAGGATACCCTGTTCCGGGATATTGAAAGCCAGACACGGCATGAAGCCGCAATGATGATTAAAGAAATTGAGCAGCAAGCAAAGGAAGACGCAGAAAGACGGGCAAAGAATATTGTTGCCACATCGATCCAGAAGGTGGCGGCAGACCATGTTGCCGAGACGACTGTTTCGGTGGTTACCCTGCCGTCGGATGAAATGAAAGGACGGATTATCGGTCGTGAAGGCAGAAATATCCGTTCCCTGGAAACCCTTACCGGTGTTGACCTGATTATAGACGATACGCCGGAGGCAGTCATTCTTTCAAGCTTTGATCCGATCCGCCGCGAGGTGGCAAGGGTTGCGCTGGAAAAACTGATTGTAGACGGAAGAATCCACCCGGCTCGTATTGAGGAAATGGTGGAAAAGGCGCGGCATGAGGTAGAAGTGACCATTAAGCAGGAGGGTGAGGCGGCAACGTTTGAAACGGGTGTGCACGGTCTGCATCCGGAGCTTATCAAGCTTTTAGGAAAGCTTCGGTTCCGCACAAGCTACGGGCAGAATGTGCTGAAGCATTCCATTGAGGTGTCGCATTTGGCAGGTGTCATGGCAGGTGAATTAGGTGTGGATGTCACCATAGCAAAGCGTGCCGGGCTTTTGCACGATATCGGAAAAGCAGTCGATCATGAGATTGAGGGATCGCATGTCACAATCGGTGCGGATATTGCAAAGAAATATCGCGAAAATAAGGAAATTGTGCATGCAATTATGGCACACCACGGCGACGTGGACGCAGATACCGTGGTTGCACAGCTGGTACAGGCAGCAGACGCAATTTCAGCAGCCCGTCCCGGTGCAAGACGCGAAAACCTGGAAACCTATATCAAGCGACTGCAAAAGCTTGAGGAAATTGCAAACGAATTTGACGGTGTTGAAAAGTCCTTTGCAATTCAGGCAGGACGTGAAATCCGGATTATGGTGAAGCCGGAAATGGTGGACGATGCCGGTATGATGATGATTGGCAAGGAAATTGTAAAGCGGATTGAATCCGAGCTGGAATATCCGGGTCAAATCAAGGTTAGCTTAATTCGTGAAACCAGAGCGGTTGATTATGCAAAATAAGACGAATCAGTCTATGGCTGTCTCGGAGCAGGGGGTCTGCTCCGGCACAGCCTTTTCTTAAATGTTGTGCGGCTATGTGCCGCTTAGAACGGAGTAATTATGAAAATTCTGACAATCGGAGATGTTGTTGCACGCACTGGACGTGAAATTTTGGCAGAAAAGCTGATGCCATTCCGGGAACGCGTGGATCTTGTGATTGCAAATGCAGAAAATGCCGCCCATGGACGCGGCATCACAAAGGCTGTCTATGAGGAGCTTTCGCACTTTGGCGTAGACGGCTTTACCCTGGGAAACCATGCCTGGGGCTGCCCGGATATTATGAACGTTTTGAAATACCAGAAAAACATCATCCGTCCGGCAAATTTTGAGGGAGACTGCCCTGGGTCGGGTTCTATGCTTTTAAAAGCGTCCTCCGGAAAGCTGGTCGGTGTGATCAATCTGATCGGCAGAACCTACATGCGTCCGGCTGCGTCGCCTTTTTTTACGGCAGACCGGCTGATTCATGAGCTGTCGAAAAAAACAAATATCATTTTAGTAGATTTTCATGCCGAGGCAACCAGTGAAAAGGTGGCGATGGGGCATTATCTGGACGGACGTGTTTCGGCAGTGTTCGGTACACATACTCATGTGCAGACTGCGGACGAGACAATTCTTCCGCACGGCACAGGCTATATCACTGATCTTGGCATGACCGGTCCCGGGCACTCGGTGCTGGGCATGGAGAAAAAACCGGTTATTCAGAATTTCCTGGACGGGACACCGCAGCGGTTTGAGGTTGCAAACGGCAGGGGACAGTTTTGCGGCTGTATTTTTGAAATTGATGAAGAAACCGGTAAAACCGTTTCGGCAGAACGGATTTTTATCAGAGAGTAGGAGGGTTTGTATGTTTGATAAATTAGAAGCCCTGGAGGAACGCTATGAGCTCCTCTCGGAAAAAATCAGTGACCCGGAGGTGATTGCCGATCAGGAGTCCTGGCGGAGGTATTGTAAGGAAAATGCAGATCTTACTCCGATTGTGGAGAAATACCGGGAGTATAAAAAAGCAAAGCAGACCATTGCAGACGATAAGGAAATGCTTGAAGCCGGACAAGACCCGGAAATGGAGGAACTTGTCATGACGGAGCTTTCCGAGGCGGAGGAGGCTTTGGAGAAAACGGCGCAGGAGCTGAAAATTCTGCTGCTGCCGAAAGATACGAATGATGATAAAAACGGTATTGTGGAAATTCGAGGCGGATCAGGCGGCGATGATGCGGCGCTCTTTGCGGCAGATTTGATGCGGATGTATTCGATGTATGCGGAAAATCAGCGCTGGAAAATAGATATTTTAAATTCCAATCCGACCGATATCGGCGGCTATAAGGAGGTCTGCTTCTCGATTGAGGGGCATGGCGCATATTCCAAATTTAAGTTTGAAAGCGGAGTGCACAGAGTGCAGCGTGTTCCGGCAACCGAATCGGGCGGCAGAATCCATACCTCGGCGGTTACCGTTGCTGTACTGCCGGAGATGGAGGAAGTGGAGGTGGATATCAATCCGAACGATCTGCGTATTGATGTATTCCGCGCCGGCGGCCCCGGCGGGCAGTGTGTCAATACCACCGACTCCGCGGTCCGGATCACACATCTGCCAACCGGAATTGTCGTGTCCTGCCAGGATGAAAAATCCCAGTTTAAGAATAAGGATAAGGCGATGAAAATTCTGCGCTCCAGAATTTATGAGGTCATGGAGGAGCAGCGGCATAAGGAGATTGCGGATGAAAGAAAGTCCCAGGTCGGATCGGGTGACCGGAGCGAACGGATCCGCACCTATAATTTTCCCCAGGGGAGAGTGACAGACCATCGTATTAATCTCACCCTTTATAAATTGGAGCAAATTCTAAACGGTGCGTTGGACGAGTTGTTTGATGCGCTTATTACGGCAGATCAAAGTGAAAAATTAGCGCATGCCGGAGAATAGGAATGCATGATTGACATTTTGAGTAATTTATGTTACAATACAAATCATGAGTAAGCGAGACGATTGCGGGCATAGCGATATGCGTGAGGAAAGTCCGGGCTCCAGAGAGCAGGGATGCCGGCTAACGGCCGGTGGAGGCGACTCCAAGGAGAGTGCAGCAGAAAAGAAACGACCGTTTAGGGGAAGTGTGAAAATGTGAGGTTAGAGCTCACAGGGGGAATGGAGACATCTCCCTCGTGTAATCCCCATCCGGAGCAACATCAACCGAGAACATAAGCCTGCTCGGCAGCTTCTGAACTGATGGCTTGAGCAAAGAAGCAATTCTTTGCCACAGATAGATAATCGTCTAATACAGAACCCGGCTTATTGCTTGCTCATAAATTTGAACTGAAAACTGTTGTTTCAGCATCCGAAACAGCAGTTTTTCTTTATATAGCGTTCTATTTGCAGGAAAACCACAAGATGTTGCGGATAATTTTTAAGGATGTCAGAATCACCAAAATAAATAAAAAAATAAATTAAAAGTTTGTAATATATTTTTTTAAAGAAATTGCCCGAAAAGCTTGCAATTGTCTTAAAAATTGGGTATAATAATAATGTTGTGACACTTGACAAACGAGGAAGCGGGAGGTTGCGGACTGATACGTCCGGTTTTTCCGTGGAGAATGTCCGATTCATGAAACCGGGCGACAGGTCACGCTGCAATTGATTTTTTCGCAAAAGCGCACTGGGCGTATGCCCGTTTTTGTGCGTGCAGATTCCTGCGGAGTTTCCAAAGGAATGGCTTTTTTGTGCGGAAAATGCGGCGAAAACTGACTACCCGGAATGCAGAATATGCAATTCGGGTTTTATTTTGAGGGTGGATAGAAACACCCGGCGGTGTGTTTACACGAAAACGAGCTGTCGTGCAGGAAACAACACAATGATGGAGGGTGTCCGATTTGCCGCATGGCGGGGCGAAAGCCCAATCAGGAGCAAAAAAGACGCTCTTTACGAAAAATCACGATGTAGGAGGGAAAAGTATGGCAGCAAATCAGAAAATCAGAATCAAGCTGAAAGCTTATGACCATGCAGTCTTAGACCAATCCGCAGAGAAGATTGTTGAGATTGCAAAGAGAACCGGCGCAAAGGTATCAGGCCCGATTCCTCTGCCGACCGACAAAGAGGTTATCACCATCTTGAGAGCGGTTCATAAGTACAAGGATTCGCGTGAGCAGTTCGAAAGAAGAACTCACAAAAGACTGATTGACATTGTTGTTCCGGGTGCAAAAACCATGGAAGCGTTAATCAAGCTGGACTTGCCGGCAGGCGTTGAAATCAACGTAATCCAGAAGTAAGTCCGAAAAAATGGCAGTAACCGCTTGCGGTTATGATGCAGGTCAATGTTCCCGTTTGCTTTTTGTGGGAACCAATAACTGTTAGAAAGGATGAACAAAATGAAAAAAGCAATTTTAGGCACAAAGCTTGGAATGACCCAAATCTTTGATGCAGACGGAAAAGTAATTCCGGTTACCGTTGTTGCAGCAGGACCTTGTGTGGTTGTGCAAAAGAAAACAATGGAAAACGACGGCTATGAGGCTGTTCAGGTTGGTTTCGGCGATATTCGCGAAAAGAGCATGAACAAACCGCAGAAGGGTCAGTTTGCAAAGGCTGATGTTGCGGCAAAGAAGTACTTGAGAGAATTTAGACTCGACGATTGCCAGGCGCTGAATGTCGGCGACGAAATCAAGGCAGACACATTTGAAGCCGGAGAAAAAATTGATGTAACCGGTATCAGCAAGGGTAAAGGCTTTGCCGGCCCGATGAAGAGATGGGGATTGCATAGAGGTCCTATGGCTCACGGTTCAGGCTATCACAGAGGCTCAGGTTCAATGGGCGCTTGCTCAAACCCGGGTCGTGTTATGAAGGGAAAGAAGCTCCCTGGTCATATGGGCGTTGTCAGAGTAACCGTTCAGAACCTTGAGGTTGTTAAGGTAGACGCTGAGCAGAATTTGATTCTGATCAAGGGCGCAGTACCGGGCAACAAGGGCGGACTTGTTACATTAAGAGACAGCATTAAAGCGTGAGAGGAATAGGAAAGGAGGAATAAACTATGCCAACAGTAGCTGTATATAACATGGAAGGCGCAAAAGTCGGAACGATGGAAGTAAGCGAGACGGTTTTTGCAGCAGAAGTGAATAAGGCTGTGCTGCATCAGGTGGTTACCAATTATCTGGCAAACCAGAGACAGGGCACACAGAGCACACAGACCCGTACAGAAGTACGCGGCGGCGGTATTAAGCCTTGGCGTCAGAAGGGTACAGGCCGTGCAAGACAGGGCAGTATCCGTGCTCCGCAATGGACAGGCGGTGGTGTTGCGTTAGGACCTAAGCCGCGCGATTACAGATATAGCATTAATAAGAAGATCAAAAAGATCGCTCTGAAATCTGCTCTTTCTGCAAAGTATGAGGCTTATGAGATTTTTGTAATCGAGGATTTAAAGATGGACGAAATCAAAACCGCAAAGATTGCAAAGATGTTAAAGGCTTTGGATATTAACACAAAGGCATTGATTGTAACTGCAGAATGTGATGAAAACATCTATAAATCTGCAAGAAATATTAAGGGTGTTACTCCGACATATGTAGGTACTTTAAACACCTATGAAATTTTGAAACACGACAAATTCGTTGTGTCGAAAGAGGCAATTGCCAAGATTGAGGAGGTGCTTTGCTAATGACATACGCACACGATATCATCAGAAAACCAATCATCTCCGAGCGCAGCATGGAGCCGGTATTCGATAAGAGCGGCAAGCAAATCAACAAATACACATTTGAAGTAGCTGTTGACGCAAATAAGATTGAAATCAAGAAGGCTGTTGAAGAAATCTTCGGCGTTCAGGTTGCAGATGTCAACACGATGCGCGTGATGGGTAAGATGAAGAGAATGGGCAGATACGAGGGCCGCAGAGCTTCCTGGAAGAAAGCAATCGTAACATTAAAGCCCGAAAGCAAGACGATTGAATTCTTTGAGATGTAATCGCCTGCACTTATGTGTCATCTGACACGATAAATTCAGATAAGGAGTGAAAATAATGGCTATCAGAAAATTTAAGCCGACTTCTCCTGCAAGAAGATTTATGACTGTTTCGGACTTTGCGGAAATCACGAAAAAGACTCCGGAGCGTTCTCTGTTAGAATCTTTAAATAAGCATGCAGGAAGAAACTCATACGGCAGAATCACTGTTCGTCACAGAGGCGGCGGAAACAGACAGAAGTATAGAGTAATTGATTTTAAGAGAAATAAGGATGGTATGAACGCAACTGTCATCGGTATCGAGTACGATCCGAACAGAAGCGCAAATATCGCTCTCTTACAGTACGAGGACGGAACAAAATCCTATATCATCGCACCGATGGGTCTGACAGACGGAGACGTTGTTGTATCCGGAACAGGCGCAGATATTAAGCCGGGTAATGCATTATTCATTAAGGACATTCCGGTTGGTACCATGATTCATAACATTGAGCTTTATCCGGGCAAGGGCGGTCAGCTGGTTCGTTCTGCCGGTAACTCCGCTCAGCTGATGGCAAAGGAAGGCGACTATGCACAGGTTCGTCTGCCGTCCGGCGAGGTTCGTATGATTCGTATGGATTGTAGAGCAACCATTGGTATCGTTGGCAATCAGCAGCATGAGAACGTTTCCATCGGTAAAGCCGGAAGAAAACGTCACATGGGCTGGAGACCGACTGTCCGCGGTGTTGTTATGAACCCGAACGACCATCCGCACGGCGGTGGTGAAGGTAAATCTCCGATCGGTCGTCCTGCTCCTGTAACTCCGTGGGGTAAGCCTGCACTGGGTTATAAGACCAGAAAGAAAAAGAACAAGACCGATAAGTTTATCGTTAAGAGAAGAAACTCGAAATAAGGATTTGATAGTTCCGAAAGGAGGAAATAAGAATGAGCAGATCACTGAAAAAAGGACCTTTCGTGGAAGAACGCTTGATGAGCAGAATCGACGCTATGAACGCTGCAAACGAGAAAAAGGTTATCAAAACCTGGTCAAGAGCTTCAACGATTTTCCCGGAAATGGTTGGTCACACAATTGCTGTTCATGACGGCAGAAAGCATGTTCCTGTATTTATCAGCGAGGACATGGTTGGACACAGACTGGGCGAGTTTGCTCCGACAAGAACCTACAGAGGTCACGCCGGCGCAAAGACATCCAGATAAGGTATAGTTTTTTGAGGATAGATGTTGAAAGGAGGAATCCATACATGGAAGCACGCGCAAGTTTAAGATATGCCCGTATTTCTCCCAGAAAGGTGAAAATTGTTCTTGATTTGATCAGAAATAAGCCGGTGGGTGTTGCTATGGGTATCTTAAAGAATACACCAAAAGCTGCAAGCGAATATTTGGAGAAGCTGTTAGCGTCTGCAATTGCAAACGCAGAAAATAATCATAATATGGATGTAAACAATTTATATGTATCAGAGTGCTTTGCAATGCAAGGTCCGACTCTTAAGAGAGTTCAGCCGAGAGCACAGGGCAGAGCATTCAGAATCCTGAAGAGAACCAGCCATATTACTTTAGTATTAAAGGAAAAAGAATAATCGAAAAAGGAGGTAATTCCTATGGGACAAAAAGTAAATCCGCACGGTCTTAGAGTCGGTGTTATTAAGGACTGGGATTCTAAGTGGATTGCAGGTAAAAAAGACTTCGGAGACCAGTTGGTTGAAGATTATAATATCAGAAAGTTTGTCAAGAAGGCTTGTTTTGACGCAGGAATCGCAAAGATTGTCATTGAACGTAAGCAAAATAAGATTTTTGTTACCATTCACGCATCAAAGCCGGGTATCATCATCGGTAAAGCAGGCGCTGAAATCGACAAATTAAAGGTTCAGCTTGAGAAGATGACCAAAAAGGGCGTCAATATCAACATTATGGAAGTAAAGCAGCCGGATACCAATGCACAGCTCGTTGCAGAGAACATTGCCGCACAGCTCGAAAGAAGAATTTCCTTCCGCCGCGCTATGAAGCAGGTGATGGGCAGAGCAATGAGACTTGGCATCAAGGGTATTAAGACAAGCGTTTCCGGACGTGTTGGCGGCGCTGAAATTGCAAGAACAGAGCAATATCATGAGGGTACAATTCCTCTGCAGACCTTAAGGGCAGATATCGACTATGGCTTTGCAGAAGCTGCAACAACCTATGGTATCATCGGCGTTAAGGTTTGGATCTATAAGGGCGAGGTTCTGCGTGATTCTGCAAGAGCGGAGCGTACAGAGAAGCCGGAAAGACGCGAAAGACGCGATAGAAGACCGAAGGGAGGCAGATAATCATGTTGTTACCGAAGAGAGTGAAATACAGAAAGGTTATGCGCGGCAGAATGAAAGGAAAAGCAACGCGCGGCAACGTTGTTTCTAACGGCGAATACGGTCTTCAGGCTGTAGAGCCGTCCTGGATCACCTCCAGACAGATTGAGGCTGCCCGTATCGCGATGACCAGATACACCAAAAGAGGCGGTCAGGTTTGGATCAAAATATTCCCGGATAAGCCGATCACACAAAAGCCGGCTGAAACCCGAATGGGCTCCGGTAAGGGAAGTCCTGAGTACTGGGTTGCAGTTGTTAAGCCGGGAAGGGTGATGTTTGAAATCGGCGGTGTGAGTGAGGAGGTTGCTCGTGAGGCGCTTCGTCTTGCTATGCACAAGCTGCCGGTTAAGTGCAAGTTTGTAAAACGTGAAGCAGAGGATGGTGAATAAGAATGAAAGTACAAGAGCTTAGAGAATTATCTTCGGCTGAATTGACCGAAAAGCTGGCTCAATGCAAGCAGGAGCTTTTCAACTTGAGATTTCAAAACGCTATCAATCAGCTGGAGAATCCCAGAAGAATCGGTGACGTAAAGAAAACAATCGCTCGGATTAAGACCATCATTCATGAAAGAGAATTAGAAGGTTCCGCAATGTAATTGCAGCCGCTAACGCTCAATAAAATAGGTTAAATTTGATTGAAACGTCAGGAATAATACAATTTTGATTGTATGAAAGGAGGAACCGAAATGGCAGAGAGAAACAGCCGTAAGGTTAAGATTGGCAAGGTTGTCAGCAATAAAATGGATAAGACCATTGTAGTTGCCATTGAATACAGAGTGAAGCATCCGCTTTATGGGAAAATCGAAAAGAGAACCTACAAATTAAAGGCGCATGATCAGGATAATATCTGTGCAATTGGCGATAGAGTAAAGGTTATGGAAACCAGACCGATTTCTAAGGATAAGAGATGGAGACTGGTTGAAATTGTAGAAAAGGCTCAGTAATCGACTGTGCCGGGAAGGAGGAGTAATCATGATCCAGCAACAAACACTTTTGAGAGTCGCTGATAATACTGGTGCAAAGGAAGTAATGTGCATTCGTGTTATAGGCGGATCCAAAAAGAGATATGCAGCAGTCGGCGATGAAATCATTTGTTCTGTTAAAAAGGCAACACCGGGCGGCGTTGTTAAAAAGGGTGACGTTGTGAAGGCTGTTGTTGTCAGAACTGTAAAAGAAACCAGACGTAAGGACGGTTCCTATATTCGATTTGATGAAAATGCAGCTGTTATCGTTAAAGATGACAAGAATCCGAGAGGTACCCGTATTTTTGGCCCTGTTGCAAGAGAGCTCAGAGATAAAGAGTACATGAAGATTTTGTCATTGGCTCCCGAAGTTCTGTAAGGAGGTGCAAGCAATGAAAAAATTACATGTAAAGCGTGGAGACTTAGTAGAAGTAATCTCCGGAAAAGATAAAGGCAAGCAGGGTAAAATTGTCACAGCATTCCCGGAGACGGGGAGAGTGATCGTGGAAGGCGCTGCGATGGTGAAGAAGCACCAGAAAGCAAAGATGCAGGGTCAGGAAAGCGGCATTCTGCATATGGAAGCGCCGATCGACGCATCCAACGTGATGAGAGTTTGCTCAAAGTGCGGTAAGGCGGCAAGAACCGGCGTTAAAATCTTAGAGGATGGTTCTAAGGCACGTTACTGCAAGAAATGCCAGGAAATATTTAACGACTAATTTGTGAGAGGAGGTAAATTCATACAATGTCCAGATTGCAAGAAAAATATAAAGCAGAAGTAGCTCCTGCTTTGATGACAAAGTTTGGCTACAAAAGCACAATGCAAATCCCGAAGCTTGAGAAAATCGTAATCAATATCGGAATGAGCGACGCAAGAGAAAATCCAAAGGTAATCGACGCGGCTATGAATGATCTTGCACAGATCACAGGTCAGAGACCGGTTATCACAAAGGCAAGAAAGTCCGTTGCAAACTTCAAGCTCAGAGAAGGAATGAACATTGGCTGTAAGGTTACATTGAGAGCCGATAAGATGTATGAGTTCTTAGATCGTTTGTTCAACGTAGCACTTCCGCGTGTAAGAGACTTCAGAGGAATCAATCCGAACTCCTTTGACGGCAGAGGAAACTATGCCTTAGGTATTAAGGAGCAGTTAATCTTCCCGGAAATTGAATACGATAAAATTGATAAAATCAGAGGTATGGATGTCATTATCGTAACAACTGCAAAGAGTGACGAAGAGGCTCGCGAGATGTTAAGCTTGATGGGCGCGCCGTTTGTTCGCGGCTCCGAAGGAGCCATAACATTGCTAAGAAATCTATGGTTGTTAAGCAGCAGAGAAAGCCGAAGCATACTACACAAGGCTATACCAGATGTAAGATTTGCGGAAGACCGCATGCATATTTAAGAAAATTTGGTATCTGCCGTATCTGCTTCAGAGAGCTTGCTTACAAGGGTCAGATTCCCGGCGTGCGCAAGGCGAGCTGGTAAAATTCATACAAACAATTTATTCAGACGAATTCCTACAGAATTTGGAAGGAGGTAAACTTAATGCAAATTACAGATCCGATTGCAGATATGTTAACTCGTATCAGAAATGCGAATTCTGCAAGACATGAGACAGTGGATATCCCGGCTTCAAACATGAAGAAGGCAATTGCTGAAATCTTAAATGAAGAGGGTTATATTAAGAGCTATCAGATTATCGAGGATGGAAAACAGGGCATGATCCGAATTGCTTTAAAGTACGGACCGGCAAAAGAGCGGGTTATCAGCGGTTTAAAGAGAGTATCAAAGCCGGGCTTGAGATTCTATGCAGCAGCAGATGAGCTGCCGAGAGTTTTGAAAGGCTTAGGAATTGCAATCATTTCCACATCAAAGGGTGTTATGACCGATAAGGCTGCCAGAAAAGAAAACATTGGCGGCGAGGTTCTGGCATTTATCTGGTAATTAGGGAAGAATCCCGAATCAACTGAAAACCTGTTGAAATAACAGAGAAAATCTAAGTTAAGGAGGAACGATCAATGTCAAGAATCGGTAGACTGCCAATCACAATTCCGGCAGGAGTTGACGTAAAGATTGGTGCAGAAAACGAAATCACGGTAAAAGGCTCAAACGGTACATTAACCAGAAAGCTTCACCCGGACATGATTATTAAAGTAGCAGACGGCGTGTTAACAGTAGAGCGTCCGTCCGAGGATAAATTACACAAGTCCCTGCATGGCTTAACCCGTACCCTGATCAACAATATGATCATCGGTACCACCACCGGCTTTACTAAGGAGCTGGAAATCAACGGTGTTGGTTACAGAGCGCAAATGCAAGGCAAGACTTTGGTCTTGAGCTTAGGATACTCTCACCCGGTAGAATATACACCGGCAGAGGGCATCACACTGGAAGTACCTGCTCCCAACAAGATTATCGTAAAGGGCGCGAACAAGGAAGTTGTTGGTGAAACCGCTGCAAAAATCAGAGAGTACAGAATGCCGGAGCCGTATAAGGGCAAGGGAATTAAGTACGTTGATGAGGTAATCAGACGCAAAGAGGGTAAAGCAGGCGGCAAGAAGAAATAAGAAAGGAGTGTTCTTAAATGATTAAAAAGATTAGCAGTAACGTTGCAAGAATCAGACGTCATGAAAGAGTTAGAAAGAACATCTCCGGAACCGCGGAGAGACCACGTCTGAACGTATACAGAAGTTCAAAGCACATCTACGCTCAAATTATTGACGACGTAAAGGGTGTCACCTTAGTCAGCGCTTCTACTCTGGAAAAGGGCTTTGAGGGCGAGCATGGCGGTAATTGCGACGCAGCAAAGGCAGTCGGCGAAATGGTTGCGAAAAAGGCTTTAGAAAAGGGTATTAAAGCAGTTGTATTTGATAGAGGCGGATACATTTATCACGGAAGAGTTGCTGCTCTTGCAGAAGGTGCAAGAGAGGGCGGCCTGGAATTCTAATAAAAGGAGGTAGATATTGTGGCTGAGAGAATAGACGCATCAACACTTGATATTCAAGAAAAGTTGGTTGAAATTAACCGTGTTGCGAAGGTTGTAAAGGGTGGAAGAACATTCCGTTTCAGTGCGCTGATGGTTGTCGGCGACGGCAATGGACATGTTGGCTGCGGAACAGGAAAGGCAGCTGAAATCCCGGATGCAATCCGCAAGGGTATTGAGGATGCAAAGAAGAACATGATTACAGTTCCCCTGGTTGGTACAACCATTCCTCATGAAGTAATCGGTGAGTTCGGTGCAGGCAGAGTATTAATTAAGCCTGCAAAAGAAGGTACCGGCGTGATCGCAGGCGGTGCAGCAAGAGCTGTGCTGGAGCTTGCCGGTGTCAGGGACATCAGAACAAAGTGCCTGCGTTCCACTAACAAGAAGAACGTAGTAAAAGCTACAATTGCAGGTTTGGCTGATTTAAAGCAAGCTGATGAAGTTGCTCAATTAAGAGGTAAAACCGTTGACCAAATCAGAGGTTAAGGAGGTAATACCACGATGGCTAAATTAAATGTAAAGTTAGTAAAAAGCACAATCGGCTGCAAACAGGATCAGATTGCAACCGTAAAGGCTCTGGGCTTAAAGAGGATCAGAGACACAAAGGAACACAATGATACTCCGCAAATCAGAGGTATGATTAATAAGGTATCTCATTTGGTGGAAGTGGAAGAAAACTAAATATCAGAAAAAGGAGGTGCAGCAAATGAGATTAGACGAACTACAACCTGCTGAAGGCTCAAAGTTCTCTGCAAAGAGAGTGGGCAGAGGTATTGGTTACGGTAATGGCAAGACTGCCGGCAAGGGACACAAGGGTCAGAATGCACGTTCGGGCGGCGGTGTAAGACCGGGCTTCGAGGGTGGACAGATGCCTTTGTACAGACGTTTGCCGAAGCGGGGCTTCAACAATATATTTGCAAAGCAGTATGTTACAATTAACGTAGCAGATCTAGAAAGATTTGAGGACGGCACTGTTGTAACAGCGGAGCTTTTGAAAGAAAGCGGCGTTGTCAGCAAGGTGTTGGATGGAATCAAGATTCTGGGACGCGGCGAGCTGACCAGGAAGCTTGAGGTGAAAGTTGCCAAATTTAGCGCGTCTGCCGCAGAAAAGATTGAAAAGGCAGGCGGAAAGGCAGAGGTGATTTGAGATGTTTCAGACTATCAGAAACGCATTTAAAATCCCTGACTTAAGAAAAAGAATTTGGTTTACGCTTTTCATGCTGATTATATTCCGGTTCGGAGCACATGTACCTGTTCCCTACCTGGATTCCAGCTTCATGAAGCAGTTTTTGAGCGGAGGCGGAATGGATCTGTTCTCCCTGTTTGATGTGTTCACCGGCGGTGCATTCTCGAATGCAACCGTTATGGCGCTCGGTGTTTCTCCGTACATCAACTCATCCATCATTATCCAGCTTTTAACCGTAGCAATCCCGTCCTTAGAGCGGCTTGCAAAGGAAGGCATGGAGGGCAGAAAGAAAATCAACCGCATTACCAGATATTTTGGTATTGTGCTTGCATTCATTCAGGCAGCAGGCTTGTATGTCACTCTGCATAATATGGGAGTTGAAAGCGGTGCAACGGTATTTTCAAACACATCAGCGCTCGGTTTCTTTGTTATTACCCTGACCTTTACGGCAGGTACAGCGTTTATCGTATGGCTGGGCGAGGTAATTACGGAGAAGGGCTTAGGAAACGGTGTTTCCTTAATCATTTTTGCCGGTATCGTTTCCAGAATTCCGGTTGCAATCAAGGGTGTCTATGAGACATACCTGAGTGCAAACGTTTCTCTTAAGAGCCTCAGCATGGCAGCGCTGGTTGTAATCTTTGTGGTTGCAGCAATTATCTTTGTTGTGCTGTTTGATTCTGCTGAGAGAAAAATTCCGGTTCAGTACGCAAAGCGTGTTGTCGGAAGAAAAATGTACGGCGGTCAGAGTACCAATATCCCGATCAAGGTTGTTATGGGCGGCGTTATGCCGATCATCTTTGCATCGAGTATTATGGCATTTCCGCAGACAATTGTTAGAATTACCACCGGAGGAAAGCTGCCGGAGACAGGCTTATGGCATACAGTTTTATCCTGCTTGTCAGCAGGCTATGGCAGCGGCTGGACAGATATTGTATATTCTGTTCTCTACTTCCTCCTGATCATCTTCTTCACATATTTCTATTCGTCCATTCAGTTCAATCCGATTGAACTTGCGAATAACATGAAGAAGAGCGGCGGATATATTCCGGGCTACAGACCGGGCAAGCCGACCAGTGACTTTATTATGAAGGTTTCTTCCAGACTGAATCTTGCCGGAGCATTGTTCCTTGGCATTATCGCAGTTCTGCCGGTAATCGCAGGTGCGATTTTCGGAATCCAGAGCCTGCAGATCGGCGGTACCTCGCTTCTGATTATGGAAGGTGTGGCATTAGAAACTGTTCGTCAGATTGAGTCGCAGATGGTAATGCGTCATTATAAAGGATTCTTGGAATAGGATAGAAAGGCGGCGTTCACAATGAGATTGATTTTATTGGGACCTCCGGGTGCGGGGAAAGGAACACAAGCTGAAATCCTTTCCGAAAGACTGGGAATTAACACAATTTCAACCGGTGTGATGCTCAGAACGGCAATTCGAGAGGGTACAGAGCTGGGCAAGAAAGCGCAGAGCTATATTAATGCCGGTGAGCTTGTTCCGGACGAACTTGTGGTAGGCATTGTTAAGGAGCGTTTGAGTCAGGACGACTGTAAAAAGGGATTCATTTTAGACGGATTCCCCAGAACAACGGCTCAGGCAGAGGCATTAACGGCATCCGGCGTTGAAATTGATAAGGTTTTATCGCTGGAGGTTTCGGATGAGACAATTGTAGAGCGTCTTTCCGGAAGACGGGAATGTAAATCCTGCGGTACTCCGTATCATGTGGTGTATAAACCCTCCTCTGCCGGAGATAAGTGCTCTGCCTGTGGCGGAGAACTGATCCAGCGGGCGGATGATGATGAGGCTACCGTTAAAAATCGGATTCATGTTTATCATGAACAAACAGAGCCGATTAAGGAATACTACAAAAAGAAAGGCAAATTAGTGATTGCATACGGCAAGGAAGAATTGGCAGACACCACAAAAGAGGTTGCCAAGGCATTGGGATTAGATGCGTAAGCCGGAGAGGCTTAGGGAGTCATAAATGATAACGATAAAGTCAAAATCTGAAGTTGAGAAGATGAGAGTTGCAGGAAAGATTACCGGCGATACGCTCAAGATGCTTGAAAAGCATATCAAGCCTGGAATCTCCACCCTGCAATTAGACAAAATCGCAAGAGATTATATTGTTTCCCGGGGCGCAACCCCTTCCTTTCTGCACTATGAGGGTTATCCTGCAAGCATCTGCGCATCAAGAAATGACGAGGTGGTGCATGGAATCCCCCAAAAAAATGTAGTACTTTCTCAAGGCGATATCATCAGCATTGACGTGGGAGCATATAAAAACGGCTACCACGGCGATGCTGCGAGAACCTTTGCAGTCGGCGAAATTTCAAGCGAAGCTCAGCGGCTGATCGATACAACCAGGGAGAGCTTCTTTGAAGGAATTAAATATGCAGTGCACGGCGCAAAGCTGGGTGATATCTCAGCTGCGATTCAGGAGTATGTTGAAGCACGCGGTTATTCCGTTGTCCGCGATCTGGTCGGACACGGAATCGGAAAGAATATGCATGAAGACCCGTCTGTTCCGAATTTTGGAAGGCGCGGTCACGGTGCCCGGCTAAGCGCCGGAATGACGCTGGCAATTGAACCGATGGTCAATGCCGGAACGTATGAGGTCTTTGTGCTGGACGATGACTGGACAGTTGTGACAGCAGACGGATCCCTATCCGCTCACTATGAGAATACCATCCTGATTAAAAAGGAC
>RQCD01000093.1 GCA_008668455.1 Clostridia bacterium | reverse complement strand
GTGTCATTGGTATAATGACTCATAATATCACCATGGGTGTGCGTGTCAAAATAGCGGATTGGGAGCGTTTGCATGTGTGAAAACATTTCATCCCGAATATCCTTTAGTACCCCCTGTGAAATCTCAACCATCAGATAATTATACAGCCAACCGCAGAAAATACCGATCAGATAAATCCCGCCAACCTTTAAAATTGTCTGGAGAAGTCCGTCAAAAACAGGATTATCAGACGCTAAAAGCGGTGTAATATAGCTGTCGATCAGCGTCTGGATAAACATAGAGCTGACCACCCCAGTCACAGCAGAAACTAAGATGCAAAGAAATACAATGAAAAGCTTTATCCGGTGCTTCCCTCCCAAATAGGATAAAAGCCGTTTTGCTGTTTTTCTGATATTTTCAGGCTTCGGACCGCCTGTCATTCCTGGTCTTCCCGGTCTAGGCATTTTGCAACCCTCCCATCTGTGAACGGTATACTTCCTGATAAATCTGATTGGATGCTAAAAGCTCCTCATGCGTGCCGACTGCATCCACGTGTCCGTTATCTAACACAATAATCTGATCTGCATGCTCTACAGAGGAAATCCGCTGTGCAATAATGATTTTGGTGGTATCAGGAATCTCCTCGGCAAAGGCTTTCCGGATCAGTGCGTCTGTTTTTGTATCAACTGCACTTGTGGAATCATCCAGGATCAGGATTTTCGGTTTCTTTAAGAGAGCGCGCGCAATACAGAGCCGCTGTCGCTGCCCGCCCGAAACATTTGTGCCGCCCTGTTCAATAAAGGTATCGTAGCCATCCGGAAATTCTCCGATAAAGCCGTCTGCCTGCGCCAGCTGACAGACGCGGATGCATTCCTCTCTGGTGGCATTTTTATCGCCCCAGCGCAGATTCTCTAAAATTGTGCCGGAGAAAAGCACGTTTTTCTGTAAAACCATCGAAACTGCGTCACGCAGCGCCCTGATGTCATACTCCCGGACATCCCGTCCGCCAACCTTGACGCAGCCGCCGGTTACGTCATAAAGGCGCGGAATCAGCTGTACCAGGCTGGATTTTGCACTTCCTGTTCCTCCGATAATTCCCACCGTTTCTCCGGAGCGTATCGTTAAATTTATGTCCTGCAAGCAATTTTTCCCTTTTTTGTACCCAAAATCCGCATGAGAAAATTCAACACTGCCGTCCGAAACCGTTTCAATCGGATTTTCCGGATTAGTCAAGTCAACCTCCTCATCCATCAGCTCTACGATTCGCTCGGCAGATGCGCGCGAAATAATAATCATAACAAAAATCATCGAAAGCATCATCAGGCTCATCAAAATCTGCATGGTGTAGGTAAAAAGACTGGTCAGCTGACCGGTGGTCAGCGCTGTTCCGCCGGATAACACAATCATTTTTGCACCAAACCAGGAAATTAAAAGCATACAAGCATAAACGCAAACCTGCATCAGCGGCACATTAAATGCCAAAAGCTTTTCTGCCTTGGAAAATTTTTCGTAAATGCTTTCAGAGATTGTTCCGAATTTTTTCTTTTCATGCTCCTCACGGACAAAGGATTTCACCACACGGATTCCGCGCAGATTTTCCTGCACCACGTTATTGAGCTTATCATAGGTACGGAACACCGATTCAAAAATGGGGTGCGCGCTGGTCATCAGAAAATAAAGACCCACTCCCAAAACCGGAATGATTGCTAAGAAAATCAATGCAATCTTCGGACTGATCACCACGGTCATCGCAAAGGAGAAGACCAGCATAAACGGAGAGCGTACTGCTCCGCGGATAATCATCTGATATGCATTCTGTAAATTGGTGACATCGGTGGTTAGCCGTGTGACAATGCTGGCAGTGGAAAACTTATCAATATTAGAAAATGAATACCGCTGCACATCATGATAAAGCCGTTTCCGAATATTTTTTGCAAAGCCGGCAGATGCAATTGATGCAAATTTTCCTGCCAGTGCACCGAAAATCAGGGACAAAAGCGCTGTTAAAACCAGCAGCGCGCCAATCCTTAACACATAGTTCATATCCTGCTTTTCAATCCCCAAATCAATAATTTTTGCCATCAGAATCGGAATAATTACCTCCATGATGACCTCTAAGGATACTGTAAGCGGAGATAAAACAGATGGTTTTTTATATTCTCCGATACAGCTTGAAAGTTTTTTTATCATAAGCCTCGGCATCCTCCTTTTTCGTTTTCCTTCAAATTGTCAATCATTTTATGTGCGGTGCGGACAAAAGCATCAATCTCCTCCTGAGAAATGCCTTTTCTCACTTCATCCTCCAGCCGCATCATTTCAGCAATCAGACGTTCTTGCATAATCTCCGCCTTCTTGGTTAGAATCAGCCTTTTCAGCCGCGCGTCATTCTTCACAGGCTCCTTCTGAATCCAGCCGTTTTTCTCCATTCCCTGCAATATGCCGGTTGCAGTTGAGCGGCGAATATTAAAAAAACGTTCAATGTCTTTTTGGTAAACCTCCCGTTCTTCCTGTTTGCACCGATACAGATACCCCATAATCCAGTTCTGCATCCGAGTAGTCTGCTGGCTTCCATCATGAAGCTGTCTGCCAAACAGATTTGAAATTGTCTTGACCAAAAAACCAATTGTTTCCTCCGGCTCCATACACGCCCCTCCTTTTTGTTAGGATGCTAACATTGTAACGCAGCCTAAAGAAAAAGTCAACCCCTTTTTTGGATAATTCACAATTTCTTCATAAAAAAAATCGCAGAGAAAATCCTCTGCGATTCTTTATTTTTCTTCTTAGTGTGTCAGGAAGAACATTGCCAGGAACAGAATGGATACAATCCACGTACCGGCATTGACCTTCTTTGCCTCGCCTGTAAAAAGTCTGATTGCTACATAAGAGATCAGACCAAATGCAATACCGTAGGAAATGTTATAGGTAAACGGCATCATGGTGATGGTTAGGAAGGACGGAATTGCAGCAGCAGGATCGCTCCAGTCAATGTCTTTCACACAGCCGATCATTAAAACACCGACATAAACCAATGCAGCGGCATAAGCACATGCCGGGATTAAAGCTGCAACTGGAGAAAGGAAGAGCGCAATTAAGAACATCAGCGCAGTTACCATAGAGGAAAGACCGGTTCTTCCGCCAACTGCAACACCGGAGGAGGATTCTACGAAGGTGGTAACGGTGGAGGTACCGCAGATTGCACCTGTGCAGGTTGCAATTGCGTCTGCCAGCATTGCCTTGTTCATGTTCGGAACCTCATCCTCGCCCTTTTCGTTCTTGTAAAGCAGGTTACCGCTCCGGCACGCGCCATAGAGTGTACCCATGGTATCAAACATATCTACCATGCAG
>RQCD01000158.1 GCA_008668455.1 Clostridia bacterium | reverse complement strand
GTCATAAAAATGAATGGCAATATCTAATCCTGTTTGCGAGGGATCACTTTTTAAACCGGTATAAAATTCATCTCTTGTTATTATTTCCATGCAGCATGCCCAGAATCGCGCAAAGTGGTTGAGCGGATCTGTTTTCAGCAGATCAGATACCGCATTTTTTGCCTCATCCTTTCTGCCCTGCCGTTCCAGTGCAATGGAAAGCAGTGTTCCGGCAACAGGATTCTGTGTCTGATAACGAAGCGCATTTTTTGCATGCTCCTCCATCTGCACAAAATCCTGTCGTTTTGCGTCAATGGCAGAAAGACGCGTCATAGACGCTGCATAAACATCCTGATTCCAGCTTGCTTTATAATATGCGTCATATGCTTTTTCTGATTCTCCAAGTGCGTCCAGAATCAAGCCTAACTGATAGGACGCTTTTCCGCTTTCCGGCTGCTTGTTATACCTTGTCAAGACAGCAATTGCCTGATTTGTAAGATCCAATGCCTTTTCGAGATTACAGCGCGTATATTCCCACATACCCAAAGCCAGCATCGACGGAATATGCTCCGGATCACGCAAAAGCGCTTCTTCCCAGTATTTTACCGGCGGCACTGCCGGATCGCGGTACTGCCAGACATGCACACCCTCCAGATACAGCTCCTGTGCCGTTTTTACGGTTTTGAAATTCGGCATATCCTCGGTTGTGTCCGGGATGTCATACTGATTTTTCTTCTCCTCTGTGTAGGACAAAATTTTACTTTCTCCGGAAAACACCTCTACCCTTGCGCCGATTTTTTTCATACCGGCAGAAATCTTTTGTGGAATACCGGCGGTCATGAAAAGCTCTTGCTCCGGCAGCTGATTCTCGCCGTCAAAAATCAAAATCCGAACTGTCTGCGATTTTGTCAGCTGTAGGGTGAGGCTTTTCTCATTCCAGGAAATCGCACCGTCAAGATTTGCAAAGCACGGAATCCCCACTGCTCCGATCGGATACCAGTACTGCGAAAAGCTTTTGGTTTCATATGGCTCTATCCAGGAAAAATCCGGCTGATTATCCGAATAAGAACCTGCCATCAGCTCGGCATATGCGCCGTCCGTATCGGTTAGTGCATTTTCCCAGGATTCTGAAAGCTGGTTGTATGCCCAGGTAAACATTTTCTTTCCTGTCGAAATATGATGATCTGCCACATGCACCACACCGCAGTCCTTCCGGTGATCATAGCCGCCGAAAAAGTCGTATTTGGACGGTCCGCAGAAATAGGAGGTTGGCTGCTTGGTGTTTTTGTGCATCGAAATGTCGGTTTCTCCGTCATACCGGATGCCGTTGAAAACGCCAAGCGCATTCGTGGCAATCGGATAGGTTGTGACCGAACGCTTATAGTGAAAATTGACATAGGAAACGTCCTTTGGGTAAAAGATCTGATAATCCTGATGCACCGGTACGGCAGTATTTTCCCACCATAAAAAAGATCTTTTTACCGGTGTACGGTTGCAGAGACGCATACGCGTTTCAAAATAAGCGCAGTCCGGCTTTAACACAACCCCCACCATTCCTTTCATCCGGTCAATCGGATCATGCTCAGAAAGCCAGACAATCACGCCTCCATCTGCTTCATGCTCAATTGTATAATCTGCCGGCATAAAGGTGGATGCGCGGTGGTGGAACGGCCAGTTAAATTCACAGCCGCCCGAAATCCACGATCCCAGACACCCGATGAGAGCAGGCTTTATCACATGCTGCTTATAGAAAAAATCATAGCCGGTGATTTTATCATATGCCGAGTAAATCTTTCCTCCCAGTTCCGGTAAAATCTCAAGCCTTAAATAATCATTTTCGAGTCTGATACAGGTATACTCCCGATTCCCCTTATGCGAGCGATCCACTCTTAAAACTACATGATTGGGGTATGGATTTCCGCTTGTCCTCTGGTGGACGCGGTTTTCTGCAAACATTGGCAGCTCCTCTGCCGCAGGCTCCGGATAAGTTGGAAGCATCAGTTTTGTTTCTGTTACGGTTACCATAGTTTCGCCATCCTTTCTATTCTATTATACTGCCGTCAGCGGACACTCGCAAGACGAATTTTTTCTGAAAAACTCCGCAGAATTTAAATGAAAAAACAATTGCATTCTTTTTATTTCTGTAATATAATAGAGAAAAGGGGGCATTTTTATGATCGTTTATGTCATCACCGAACCGCAGTATGAGGGAACAAGCTGGTGTCAGGATATTATCAGTGCAATTTTATCCAAAGCACATTCTCTGCGTTATCAGGTATCGTTTGTTTCTGAGCTTTCCGACGTTTTGGACAAGCAGCTGGTTGTGGTAGGATCCATGCCCTCCTGGGTATATCATACGGTATGCGAGGCGAAAAAGCTTGGAATCCGCTGTCTTTGCGTCGGCTGTCATGCCGGGTTTGCATTTTCCGATACCAGCCATATTCTGATCGACTACCGCACCGCAACAAGACGCTGTCTGGAATATTTCCGCGCATATGGCAAAACAAAAACTGCCATGTTTGGAATCAATCCGCATTCCTACTCCGACTCGGTCAAAGCGGAGATCTTTTCCAAGGAGCAGCAATATCAAAACACCACTTTGTCTGAATGCTTTGCCAGTTTTCTGCGTGACTACGAAAAATACGATTCGGTGATCTGCGCAAATTATGTTGCCTCCGTTTACCTGATTATAAAATGCCGGGAGTTGAAGCTGCCCGTACCGTTTCTTGCTGCATTTGATGATTCAATGCTCGGTCAGAAAATTTCACCATCCGTCACATCCATCACGCTGAATTTCAAGAAACTAGGCGCACAGGCAGTTTCTTCCTTTGCCTACCTGAAAAAGCAAAGGGATGATGTAAGTATGACAATTTCTGTCCCCTGCAAAATCATCACCGGAGAATCCACCAGCCGCTTTCCCGTTCCTGCCGAACCGCTCCCGGAGCTGCCGTTTTCCGATGCAAGCTTTCTGTCTGATCCGGATGTCCGGGAAATTCACACACTGGAACTGGTTTTAAGAAGCTGTGACGCAGAGGATCTGCTTCTGCTGCAAAGCCTGCAAAACAAAAAAAGCTATGCCTCGCTTGCGGAGGATTTATACGCAAGCGAAAGCACGCTAAAATACCGGATCAGACGGCTTTTGAAAAAAAGCGGTCTGACCGATACACAGGAATTACTCCATTTATATACAAAATATTTAGGATAGCAAATAGCTATACCACCGTAATTTCCATCACATGACCGGCATAGTCATGATATACCAATCCCTCCTCCACATACTGTGGAATCATCACGGTTTCTCCGTCCGGGGCTGACCCTTTGATTTCGGTATAATATCCGCTGTGCAGATGTCCGCAGAAAAAACCTTTGATCACATCTGCACTCTGGGTTAAAAGCCGGTAAACGGCACGGGTTGGTTCGTCCAGGTTTGGAAAATCTCCGATCACATGATCGTAAAGATTCTGATACTCCCCGTCACACACAATCAAAGCCTTTACATGTTCATCCTCTTTTTTCCCTGTTGAGATCGGTTCATGCTGAAAAATCAGAACAATATATTCCTCTCTCCGCGCCGTCTCCAGATCTTTTTTTAAAAGCTTCAAGGTTTCCTCAGTGTATACGTGCCGGCTGTTATCCAGCACAATCAGCATAACGGCATTCCCGATCACGCGCGACAGGTAATACATGTTATGCCGCCAGAATTTTTCTAAAACGCTCAGCCGCTCCGAAAGAGGTGTTTTATCCGGTTCGCCGGTCTGCATTTCTCTGGTCAGTTCATGTCCTCCCAGGGAAACCATCACATTTGGATCTCTATCCCAAATATACCGATCCATCAGCTCCATTGCCCCATAGGATAAATAATCCAACACATCTCCGCAGATCACCGTCTGATCAAAGTCCTCGGCATAGTCCATTGCACGCGTAAGCGCCTTGACCGACGCACCGTTTGCATTCCACACCCGGCATTTCTTTGTGTGCATCACTTCTTCATTTTCCCGGTCCTGTTCATTCACAGCATTCAAATGCACATCTGCAAAATTCAGAATCCGGATTGGGTGCGAAAGTCGTTTTTTTGCGCAAAATTCCGCCCGGCGGATATACATGCCGTTCTCAATCTGATAAATCCATGTTTGGGGGCGCTCCGGTGAGCCGCAGATTGTTGTTATGTTCTGATTCATCTAAATCCCTGCCTTTCCTTTTTATCATAACATTCCATACTGATTTTGTCAATCCGCTGACAGGGGAATCTTTTGTCAACCGCAAAGAAAAAGCGGTCTGTTTTCAGACATAATTAAGCACATTTTAATCAAAGCCTTTTATATATTTTTATAAAACCGATGTACATCTGTCATAAAATGCTGCTTAGCAAATAAGTTTTGAAAGCTAAGCTCTATAACAAAAAATTCATAATCCTCATTCTCATTCAGATTTTCAATTGTGAATTCACACTTTGATGTATTGCCGGCAAAAATAAATTGTTCTTCAACACGCTTTTTAAAATAAACCGTATATTTTTCCGCACTTATATCAAGCCATTCAAAGTGCACCTTATCACGATACAAAACTATTCTGCAAATATATATGTCACCGATTTCGGTTAAAAACGGTTTGTACGGAGCATAGCTTCATTTATTGCAGCCTCTCATAATTCTTTTTCCTTTTTATAACTCATTAAGCTGTGCTTCTATATAATCCGTTGCAAGCTTCATCTGTCTCATGCAGCTTTTTGCATATTCCGTGAGTTCTTCGCTTTTTCTGTTTCTTGAAATATTATTTGTCTTTATACCGCATAAGTTCATATGATACTTTGCCGTAAGCGGATATGCAAGTCCAACCTCCGTAAAACCGAATGTTCCGATAACCGACTGTATAAGCTCTGCAGTATCAGGATACTTATTATAATTTTCACAAAGCCACGCATAAAGCTTTGGGTGAAAATTTGCCATTATACCGCAGTATCCTCCGGCTCCATTCCTCATTGAGCTTAAAAGAGTCTGGCAGTTTGCATTTAAAAGCTTAAAATCACTTCCTTTGAGAAGCTCGCATCGCCTGCGTATTATTTCATCATCGCAGCAGGTATCCTTCATATAATAAAATCGTCCCGATTTTATGCTCCAATTGATTATCCTCGGAGTTACAAGCCTCTTATACGGATATGGGCATTCATAAAAGCCAAGCTTCGCATCCGCAGGAAGCTGCCTTATCAGCGCTTCTGCGTTTCTTATAAAAACATCATCCCCCTCGTTATTCGGGTCAAGTCTGTTTGTTATTAAAATAAGTGCATCGGTTCCCGATTGATAAACCTCATTTAATTCCCCGGCTGCTTTTTGAATATCATCGGAAACATGTCCCGAGGAAACTACCGTAAATTTACGGTGCCCGTTTTTTTCAAGCTCTTTTGCCCTGGCATGTACAACCCGGTTAAGCTTAGACCTTTCTTCCTCGGAAAGAAAAAAAATCTCACTTGACT
>RQCD01000214.1 GCA_008668455.1 Clostridia bacterium | reverse complement strand
TTGCTGCAGAAACGTCCGTTCAGGCGTCCGCATCATACCATCAGTATAAATGGACTTGCAGGTGGAGGAATGATACCTAAGCCCGGAGAAATCAGTTTAGCACATAAAGGTGTCTTATTTCTTTGTGAAACGCTTTGCACCGCCAATTGAACACACATATTCTGCTGAAAAATGCCGTATTTCTGGGCTTTTTCGGCTTTTATTTTCGATTTTTGAGGTTGGGAACACATACCCGATGGTGTGTTTTATTGGGGAACTGCCCCCACAATATGTAGTGTGGGGTGAATATGAACTTTCGATATGTAGGAAACGGTTCACGCAGATGTAGCACCATTTGGCAAAACTCCTAACCTTTTGACGAAACGCCTTATTATTTGGCGTAACTATTATTTAGCAAAAGGAGAATGCCATGAAAGATAAGAAAAACAGACGGCTGAAAGTATACGGCCAGAGTAACGGATATAACTACCAGGATGTTCCCACCATCGTCCTTAAAGGCAAATGGCTGGAAGCCGCCGGATTTGATATTGGCACAGACCTTCTGGTCGAGTGCGAGGATGGGAGACTGACCATCAGTGCTGTTGATAAAAGATGGGCATTGCTGGAATCAGACTGAGCAGAAAACCATATTGAAAAAAATGTACTTTCGCACTATAATATGTGTGTAGAAGTGCAAAGCTTAGCACCTGTACGATCTGCAAATCGTATGGGTGCTTTTTCTCTAATGGCTCTATGCCATGAAATATAATGATGGAGGTTGGCAGCATGACAGAGAATCAGTTTGATTTATTGATTGAGAAAGTTTTAGAGTATTTGGCTGCAGATTGCCAGCGACACCCAGAACGGTATAGAAAAAGCGGTGAAGATTTTGAACCGTGGGTAAAGGAAGCCGTAGATTTTGCTATTGAATCCCTTTCGTTGCGAGCGACTGTAGACTATACGCCAGGTGGACACGGTTTTCCTGACATTGTAATTGAAGGAGAAAATGGCAATAAATATGGAATTGAAGTAAAGAGTTCTTCTGGTACTGGAAACACATGGAAGATTAATGGTAATAGCGTGCTTGGAAGCACCAGAGTTCCAGGCATACGCAAAAATGTAATCGTATTTGGTAAGGTTCGTGGGGAAAATAGTATTTTCCGTGCAAAGGAATACGACAAGTGCATTGCCAATGTTGTGGTTACGCATAGTCCCCGATATTTGATCGATTTAGATGTTGAGGAGGGTGAAAGCTTCTTTGACAAATCCAATATGAGTTATGCGGAAATCAGTCAGTCTGATCAGCCCATCAAACTCATTACGGATTATTTCTTGAGTATAGGTCAGAAAGCTTGGTGGCTTGCGGACAGTACTCCTGCTGCCATTCAGATGTTTGGGAAACTTCCAAAGGTCGAACAGAATAAATTGATGGGTTATGCTTTTGCACACTTTGCAGAGATATTTTCTAATAGCGGGACTAAATTTTACAGGTATATGAGTTGGCTGGCTTCAGAAAATAGTATAATTGACCCGGCGCTTAGAGATCGCTTTACCGCCGGAGGAAAAGCAGATGTGGAACTGTCAGCTGTCATATATGAAAAACTACCAAGGATTTTCAAAAATCTGCATGAGTACCGAAAGTATGTTTTATTGGAATTGGAAAATGCTGATTTGCAGGTGTTAGAGGACGATTGGGGATTGGTTCCGAGTACTGAATATCAATGCCGTATTGAGCAGTGGCTAACATTAACGGCAGCGGTGATTCCTGATAAGGATTTGGAACACGTCAGAAAGCGTCAAATGCTCGAAGATATTCTGCTCGATGAAGATGAAGAATAATTGTTAAATATTGCGCCTTCCGCTTGACTTTTTTCGCACAAACGAATAGAATGTTATGCGGGAGGCGTTGTTATGGATTCTTATATTACTGCCGCAGAAGCGGCTGCAAAGTGGGATATTACAGCGAGACGAGTTCAACTCTACTGTGCTGAAGATCGGATTCCTGGTGCTGTTAAACACAGCGGAATCTGGTTAATCCCTTCTAATGCTACACGACCAGATCGAATTAAGTCTGGGAAAAAATGTGAAGAAGTTAAAGGCGCACTCAATGTGTTGTCTTTGTTTTCAGGATGCGGTGGAATGGATTTAGGCTTTGAAGGTGGCTTTTCTGTTCTGAAGGCATCTGTTAATAGCAAAATCAATTCCCACTGGCGAGTAAGAGCGGTTGATAAACAGTGGGTAAGATTACCCAAAACGAGATTCAAAACCGTTTTTGCGAATGATATCAGACCCGATGCAAAAGCAGCTTGGTGTCATTATTTTAGCAAATTGGGTGTTCCTGAGTCGGCATATTGTTTGGACAGTATTGTTGATTTGGTAAAGCTCCACAAGGAAAATAAAATCAAAGTTTTTCCCACAAATGTTGATATTGTAACAGGCGGTTTTCCTTGCCAAGACTTTTCTGTCGCTGGAAAAAGAAAAGGTTTTAATTCTGATAAGAGCCATAACGGAAAGGCTATAACAGATGAGCCTTCCGTAGAAAGTCGTGGCCAGCTGTATATGTGGATGCGTGAGGTAATCTCTATCGTTCAGCCAAAGATTTTCATTGCGGAAAATGTAAAAGGACTGACGAACCTTGCCGATGCTAAAGAAATAATCGAGCATGACTTTTCAACAGTATGTGATGGTGGTTATAT
>RQCD01000033.1 GCA_008668455.1 Clostridia bacterium | reverse complement strand
GGCATAGATAGCGGAATGATAATTGCAAAAAATATTTTTGCAACCGACGCACCGTCAATCATTGCCGACTCCACAAGAGATTTTGAGATATTATCAAAGGATGATTTAAACAGCATAATATTAAATACGTTTGTTGCTGACATAATCCAGAGCGGCCAGTATGTATCCAGCATATTCAGCTGTTTAAAAAGCATATAATTCGGCACTAAAGATCCCACCACCGGCACCATCAAAAGCCAGGTGAGCACGCTTAAGTAAAAGCTGCTGCCCTTCGGCTTAATGCAGGAAAGAACATAACCGCAGATTCCGTTTATGACAACGTCAAATGCCATACACCCTAATGACATCACAACTGTATTCACAAAGATGGTCTGCATTTTCAGCTGTTTCCATACAATGCTCACCTTTCCAAAGTCAAAATGCTTTGGGAAAAAGCTTTGATTCCGTGAGATAATTTCCGATGGCTCTTTAAATGCGCTCATCACCATCCAAACCGCCGGGATCACCGTTGCCGCCAGCACAATCAGCATAAACAGCATCATGAAGAAATACAGCAGCTTATATTTGGTCTGTTTCAAATCAGAGTAACAAAGCGCCCCCTTGTCCGGGATTGCCTTATGATGTATTTTCATATCTTGCACCTACATTCTATTATTGTCATTGCGCTGATCTGCCTTCATATAAAGCACAGCTCCGATTATCATAACCACGCTCATCATACATCCCAGTGCCATCGCAAACTGCGGACGGTACATCTGAAATGCATAGCGGTAATTTAAAAGTCCCAGGGTAACCGATGCATTGTTCGGTCCTCCGCCTGTCATCTGGAGCGGCTGATCCACGATATTGAAAACAGCAATACACTGTCTCATCAGAAACAGCAAAAGCATTCCGGACATCTGCGGAATCGTAACTGTCAGGATTCTGCGGAAATATCCTGCGCCGTCTATCAGCGCTGCCTCGTACATTTCGCGGTTAACGCCCTGCAAGCCGGCAAAATAGTAAATCGCTGTTCCGCCCATGCCCTGCCAGGTCATACTGATGATAATGTACAGAATGGTAAACCGGCTGTCCTGTAACCAGACATACGGCTCTATTCCAAGCTTTCCCAAAATCATATTCAGAAGTCCGGACTGATCCGGGTAGAACATGAAATACCACAATAGCGAAACGGCTACTGCCGGCATAATTCCCGGCAGATAGACCATTGTTCTTGTAAATTTACGAAAATGAAGCATTTCATTCATCACCACGGCAACAATAAACGGCAGTGCCGCGCCAACCACAAGCGACCACAAAACATATTTGACGGTATTTCCAAGCGCTTGTAAAAATACTCCGTCCGTTAAAACTCTTTTATAGTTTTCAATCCCGCAAAAGCCCAGCACATTAAACCCTTTCATGTTGAAAAATGACCAGAGAAAGCTTAAAATTGCCGGTCGGATCACGATTGCCGCAACACACAAACAGGATGGGATTAAAAGAATCCATGCAGCAAGATTCACCGTTAAGCTGCTGTTTTTCTTATTTGTCTTTTCCAAATCTCATCATCTCTTTCTGTTATTCTGCGTAATCTAAATTGTTCTTCTGAAAATCCTCACATGCCTTTTTCAGCAACCCGGAAATATCTGCATTCTGGTTATTCATAACCTCTTGAATCACACTGTCTAAAATTGCATACAGAGCCTGTGCATCAATCGGTTCCTCTGCCTGAAATTCCATTCCGTCTTTATGATTGTAAAGTTCTAAGTGCTTCGGATCGACATTGATAAACTCCTGATCCAGTGACAGCTTATATGCGTTTACTTCACAGTCATCTTTCCAGGGACTTAAGGATTTTAAACCGATCAGATTGTTTTTGAGCTGATCCTGCTCATAGGTTTCTCGCATAGAAACCTTCATTTCCTCTGTCAGCTTTGCAGTAATTCCTATGTATTCTAAAAAGTCCATTGCCGCTGTAATCTGCTCTTTGGTTGCATCCTTGCTGATCACGCGGTAATCACCGCCCATCAGAGTAACATGACGCTTTGGACCTGCCGGCAGACTCAGCATACCGATTTTATTCTTGTCAAAATCATACGTTGCTAAAATTCTTCCAATCACAGATGCCTCACCCATAATCATACCAACGTTTCCGGCTGCAAACTGTTTTTCTACCTCAGCTAAGTCAACCTGTGTGTTTTTCGGGAGAACATCATATTTCCATTTCAGATCAGAAATGTACTGCATCGCATTAATACATTCCTGCGAATCAAAGGTTGCTTTCCACTGATCTCCGTCCTTTTCCTCAAAGGTTGTGCCGTAGCTCCATGCAATCGGCATAAATCTCCAACCGCCGGTGTTATTCATCGTAGGCAAAATAAATCCGTCCGCACCGGTTGTTTCCTTAATCTTTTGCGCTACGCGTGCCAAATCCTCCCAGTCTGTCGGCTGATAAAGCGTTCCGTCTGCGTCAATAAAGCCGGCTTTTTGGTATAAATCAGTATTCACAATCAATCCAACGTCATACATAGAGCTTGGAATCAAATAAACCTTTCCGTTTCTTGAAATGTTTTCTAAAATAAAAGTATTTGCATTGTCAATCATTCCGCGGTGCTTAAATTCATCTGTAATGTCTGCCCCATATCCCATATCCAAAACAGCGTTTGCTTCTGTTAAAGGTACATAGTATAATGTCGGCAGTGTTCCGCCCTCTGCCTTTGCCAGGAAAGACTGCGAATCGAATGAAAAATCCGACTGTTCAATTTTAACGCCCGGATGCAGCTTTTCAAATTCATCTGCCTGCTTTCTCTGCCGTTCATACACCTCCGGCATAACAGATTCATCACTGAAAAAGCCGGCAACAGAAACAACTGTTTCATCAGACGCCGTTTCTTTTGTTCCGCAGCCTGAGCTGCACCCCAGCATCAGCGCACCGCATAAAACGGCAGCTGTAAGTTGTGATCTTCTTTTCATGTTTTGTTTGTACAGAATCGTTCCACCGCAGGATTCCATACTCTCCTTTCTGTGTTTTTTCAAAACGTCGGTGAGCGTTTGTTGATAATTGTATTATGCCATAACACAGAACATATGTAAAGTAACACTTTTTTCAGACAGTCTCAAAAATTTCAGAACCGCGCAGTTATGCAGTTTTTGAGGTATATGCTTTCAAAAAACAATATGCCCTTTTGCTTTCAGATGACAGCATCTTACCGTATCGCGCGGCAGTAGTATTTTTTTCATGCAGTCTCATTTTTTTATTTCGATTGACGGAAATAATGATTTATGCTATAATATATTTATTGAAATATAATAAAGAGGTTAGAGAAAATGAAATTAAATATTCACGCATCTAAAAAGAAAAAAGTAGAAAAAAAGGGGATTCCATTTTTTTCTTTACTGTTTTTTATCATTTCTCCGTGTCTGCTGTTAGTCATTGCAGTCTGCTTTATTATGGCACAAAATTTTTCATATACCGTAAACAGTAACAGACAATCCATTTATACAGAATTTTCACGCATGGCGGTTTCCTGCGAATCAAAGTTAACCGCTATTTCAAACCTGTTGACTGCCGATCAGCGTGAAAACACTTCTCCCCAAAACGATTTAGAAACCTTTTCCCAGGCAATGAAATATTATCCCTATATTAAAAGTCTTTATGTTTATCAGCCGGGCGAGGAACTGATATACACAAAGGGTAATATCAGTTCCGCAGGAGACTTTTTTTCTAAAAAATATGTCTATAATAATTATACCTATTCCTATTGGAAAAGCTTTTTATTTTACCGTACTGAGCCATACCGGATTCTTTCGCCGACCAACCTCCGGATTTCAGAACGCGATATGACCGTTGTTCCGATTGTATTCCGGCACAGAAGCGCCGCTTACGGGAAATATTATGTCATTTTTAATGTGGATTTTAATGAACTGTTTTATGACAGCATGGAAAACACCTTGGCTGGAAATAGCGAATATTTTGTATACAACCGATACACAAATGAGATTTTTGCGCTCAGTCCGGACTCCGCCTATATCAATCTCTTTTCGGAAGATTTTTCAAATACGCTCTCCACAAACGAAAATAACTACTATCTATATAAGCAAAACGGGAAAAAGTATTATATTTCCACCTTTTCTCCGAACCAATCGTTAGTGGGATATGTTTATTTTGCCGTTACTCCCTCTAAAGTCATCAGCAACAGCATTCTCTATCCAACGGTCTGGATCTCTCTTTTGATTCTTTTGATCGCATTGGGAATTGCTGTTTATATGTCTTTAAAAAGCAGCAATGCCATCTGGTTTTCCATCAAGCAGATTGGCAGCGCTGTTGCGGCAGACGAAGCTTTATGGCAGAATAAAAGTATTATTAAAACGCTGGAGACAATTACTGCAAAATCAGAGCTTGCCTATAAAAATTCGCTCAGTCTCCTCTCGCATGCACAGGAAAGCTATCTGATCCGGCTTTTAAATTCGAACGACCTGTATCTTTCTGAATAAGAAAGAGATGGGATTTATAAGTCGTTTCATTTCCGATCACAGTATTTCGCGGTTACAGTCATTCAAATTGCTCCAACCTCCATTTTTTATGACGAATATTCCTCCAAGGAATATCAGGCAATCAAGACAGGGTTGTATGAGATTATTAAGGATATTTTTTCAAAGGATTTTCAATGCTATGTTCTTCCAAGCGAAAATGATATTCTGACAATGATTCTGATCATGAAAACGAAAAAACAAAAGCTGATTACAGATTATATTCAGTAATTATATCAGTATT
>RQCD01000123.1 GCA_008668455.1 Clostridia bacterium | reverse complement strand
CTTTGCGGCAATCGGCGCAATCACGCGGGAGATGAACACTGCAAAGTGGACTTGGTGTGCAATCGGTTAGCAGTGCGTATTTGCTTATGCAGTTGCCCTGATGGTAAATCAGTTCGGCAGTCTGTTCACAGGTAATGCGAATGTTTTAGGCGTCATTGTTGCGGCAGCGGTTCTTGCCGGTATTATCTACATGCTGGTAAAGCCGTATAAAGAGGCAAGCACCTTAAAGACAAATGTAAAGATTAGTAAATAATAAATTGTGTTAAAGGAGGATTTTCTATGAGCTGGATTTTTCAGAATATCGGAACAATTATCGTGCTGGCAGCGCTTTTGGCGGTGGTCATTGGTGTGATCCGCTATATGAAACGGGAGAAAGCCGCAGGAAAATCCTCCTGCGGCGCAAGCTGCGCCCATTGTGCACTCCATGGCAAATGCCACGGGGCGGAGCAGAGAAAGCAATAGTCTATGCTTAGGCAGTATGAAGCTGTTTTTGAAGCAGTCCGGAAAATGCAAGGAGAGGCACAGAAAGCTTGGCGGGGATGTAGCAAGGTAAAAAAGAATTGGACATCGGACGGATACCAATGCACAAGAAAGAAAAGCAGAGCCGGAAATACCGTGATACTGGGTTTCCGGCTCTGCCGCTTTTTGAAGTCATTTGACAGAATCTGTTTTTAAAGCCATTTTTCAATCACCCGGATGAGCTCATCCAATTCGCTTGGCTTGTTCCGGATCAGCCAGAGGGTTTTATATTCCTCCAGCCATGCCGGGATGCTGGTTTTTCCGGAGACGGTCAAGCCGTCTGCTTTTGCACAGAGCGAGAGCATCATTTCGTACCCCTCAATTGCGCTGATCGCTTCGCGCTTTACCAGTTCCTCCCGGAAGCTTAATTCCTTAACCTTTTCCAGACAATCGCGGCAAAGAGTGAAAGCCTTTTCATAATCTTCTGCGCTGACAATGCGATCCGAATGTCCATCCACAACCTTTTCCCAGTCTGCGGCATAGCGGATGGCGGAAAGCTCCTTTAAAATTGCAACCGTATCACGGTTTCCGAACAGCAGCTGTGATGCTTCGGCACGGAATGCGCCGTCGGCTGTTGTTTCCTTGCTCCACGCAAGAGCCGCACCCAATACCATGCCGTACATTGCCATGGAAAGGCTTGCAATATTGCCCCAGTCGCCCCAGTTGGTGTTCAGAATCCCGGCTGCGTGATATTTATGTCCGTAGGCTGCCAATGCAGAGATGTTTCCCTCCTCCACGTCTACATGCTCGGTAAATGCGTTCCAGGAGCTTGTTCCCGGGCAGAGAATCTGTTCCCTGCCGCTTTCTGCAACTTTTTTGTATTGTTCTTCATCCGGGTTCTGATCATATCCCCAATTTAAGAAGATTACACCCTCCGGCAGCTGATCAATATATTCCGGATGCTGCAGAATAATGTCTCCCCACATCATCACGGTTTTTCCCTTTTCATGAAGATATGTAATAATCTTTTTTACAAAGTCGAAGTATAGCTTTCCCTTGTCCTTTCCGGCATTTGCGCCCGTTCCGAGGTCAAAGGTTTCATCGCAGCAGATGTTAAAGTATTCGCTTGTGCTGACCTCTAAATACTGGTCGATCAGGCTTTTGATCACAGAAAAGCTTTCCTCTAAGGTCGGGTTAATGGTATGGTGCTGCATGCGCTCCAGCCAGTAGTGCCTGGTTGGCTGATAGTCCGGCAGCTCGGATAAATGCCGGTATTTTTCGTTCGATAACAGGTGATATAAATGTCCGAACAGAGAAACAGAGGGAACCAGATCAATAAATTTCGTCTTGCAGTAGCGGTCAAGCTCCCGGATTTCTTCTTTTGTTAAATATCCTAATTGTTCGCGGCAAAATTCGTATTCGCGAAATTCAAACACATGTTCCACATAAAGCTGGAGAGAATTCATTTTGTAGAATGCCATGGTATCTGCTAAGCTTTTCAGGGTTTCCAACGTTGGGATTTTACCGCGCGTCACATCCTGATAAAAGCCGCGGTACTTCATGTCCGGTGCGTCTGTAATCTGCTGACAGCGTACCTTTTCTGCATTCTCAGACAATAGCTGCTTTAAGGTCTGCAAGGCATAAAATGCACCCTGTGCACTGTCCGAACAGATTTTGATTTCCTCCGGTGTAACGGTCAATTCGTAGCTTTCCGAATCTCCGTTTTTATGCTCAATGGATGCAGAAATCCCGTTTTCTGCACTTTCTGCAATACTGTATGCTTCCCGGCTTACCCGCTCGTCTGTCCCGGCTGCAAGCTTCCAGGAAATCGCCCTGCAATCCGCAAAGCCGCCGGTAATTTTTTGTTTTTTTACTTTTGGTATCATGCTTCAATCCTCCTATATCTATATCATATCATATTGTAAAAAAAATTTCAATAAAAACAAATTTTTTTTAAAAAAGTATTGACAAGGGAGAATGAATGTGATAAAATACCCATAAATCAGATAGGTATTGTATGTTTTAGAGTTATATAAAAAAAGAAAGGATGATTGACATGAAAACTTACAAGAAAATCACAGACTTAATCGGAAAGACGCCGCTTTTGGAATTGAGCAATTACGAAAAGGAGCATAACCTTTCCGCAACGCTGTTAGCCAAGCTGGAATACTTCAATCCGGCAGGGAGCGCAAAGGACCGTATTGCAAAGGCGATGATTGACGACGCGGAGGCAAAGGGACTGTTAAAGCCGGGCGCGGTGATTATTGAGCCGACCAGCGGAAACACCGGAATCGGACTTGCCTCGGTTGCTGCGTCCAGAGGGTATGAGATTATGCTGTCCATGCCGGAGACGATG
>RQCD01000166.1 GCA_008668455.1 Clostridia bacterium | reverse complement strand
TTTAAATACGACAGCAAAGCCTCGGCAGCCGGATTTTGTACTTCCGGCTGCTGCGTCGTTTTGCATCTTAGCATCAGCACCAAAAGCTCAGTCAGATAGCTTTTCTGTAATTCCGAAAAGAAAGGCGCACAAGCTTGTGTTTCCTGCTCTAAGCCGGATAAAAGCCAGAGAAGTCTTTTTTTGTCCGGCGTGCAGCAGATTGTCTTTTTTACCTCGGAAAGAAGCGGCATTCCGAGCATTTCCTGCGGAAAATTTAAAAGAATCCGCTCATGCCGACCGGACAAATATGCTGTTTTGTGCAGAACGCGCCGCGGAATCAAAATCATGTCGCCCTCGTTCACAGAAAACAGCTGATCCCCGACAAAATACCGGCAGCTGCCCGACACCATATAATAAATTTCAAACCAGCTGTGATAGTGATAATCACTCATGCATTCTCTTTGATCGCTTTTTTCTCTGCAAAATTCAAATTCCATATCAATCACCCAAAATGAGCATAGCATAGAATCGTAAAAAAATCAAGATTTATTTTGAAATCTTCTAAATCAAATGAAATTCATGAAAAATTTTCTCCACACTCCGCCGGTCGGAGCGCAGACAGCGCTTTAATAAAAACAGCTCCTCCTCCGAACCGGTCAGTTTGTTGATTCCCTCGCAGCAGGAAAGACTTGCAGAAAATCCAAGCGCCCGGATGACCGGGATGGAATCATTTGCAATACTGCCGTAAGGGTAGGTATAGGTATTTGCAGGAGCGCCTAACTCCTGAAGCATTTTTTTCTGCATATTGTTCAAATCCTCTGAAAGCATTTCCTGATATTGTACGGTGGATTCGCCGGATTTTTTAAAGCTGCCCTTTCTGCTCTTTAAATGGTGCAGCAGATCGGAATGATTTTGCAGCTCAATTCTGCCGCTTTTTTGCAGCTTGCGGCAATGCTCCCAGGAAAGATGCGCATAGCTGACATGCTCATCCGGGGTTTTGGTATAGAGATCGGTATATTCGCCGACAATCGAAATGACCGCCTTTGCGTTGTACTGTTCTAAAAGCGGAAGTGCATAGGTCATATTATTTAGATAGCCGTCGTCAAAGGTCAGACCCACCGGCTTTTCCGGGAGCGGCTTCTTCTCTTTGCAGAAGTCAATCAGATCCTGCATCACAACCGTCTGATAGCCCTGCTCAGAAAGAAATTTCAGATCTGCCTCCAGAGCGTTCGGAGAAATGACATACGTTCCGCTGGAAGCCGGATTTTTCAAAACGCTGTGGTACATCATAATCGGTACGGTTACCCCCTCCTCCGGATCTTTGCTGGCAGACAGAATCCGCTGTGTGCCGGCAAAGCCGCAGACAAGCAATGCCGCGCAGAAAAGAGCTGCAAAAAGCTTTTTTAGCCGAATGGTCAGAAACATGAATATTCCTCCTTGATGGATTCTGTATGATGCGCCGTTCCTGCACATCCCGAAAAGAACGCACACAGAACCGCTAAGAAAAGACATAATATCCGATACCCTGTTTTTCTCATAAAAATCCCCCCTAACAAGCATATGCAAAAGGGGGGTTTTTTAGAATTCATTTGTAGCTTTCAAGATAAGACCTTGTGTTTTCCACCATCTCATCAAAAAGCGCTTTGGAATCGGCTGGTGAAAGCTGAACCAGATTATCCTCGGAAAAAGCGCAGTATGCTAACTGTAAATCGCGGCGCAGTCCTGCTTCTGCCACTAATTCCTGCTCTCCGACAACCGGTGCAATCAGTCCGTAGATTTCCTTTGGAATTTCTCCGGCATAAACCGGCTGCACAGAATCTGCGCGAAAGAGTGCGTTTGTTTCCACAACCACGCCAAGCGGCAGATTCGGAATCTGACCGGCATTCGGAATGTTCACATTGGTAATCAGATCTCCGAGACCTAAAAGCGCACGAATCTGCTTCACACCGTCCTCGCCTGTTCCGGCAATCTGAACATTCTCCTCGCCCGAAACAAGCCGTTTTGTCTTTTCCAGACGTTTGGCTAAATCCTCTTTCCGCCAGGCAACGCCGGTCAGTCCGAAATGCCAGTGATCCACACATGCAGGATCCTTTAAATACCAGCTGCCGCGGCAAAATTCCGCTAAGTGCCTGTCGCCTGCTGCGGCAATATATCCATAGCGCAAAAACAAATCCAGCTTTACTTTTTCTGTGCTTGCAAAGGAATTGTTCATCCAGTTGTCATCACTCTTGATTGCCGTCCCCTCCGGATGCTCCAGTGCAAACTGCCGGTAGAGCGGAAAAAGATCCTCTCCCTGATAGCTTGCGGCGGTGAGCCAGGTGAAGTGGTTCACGCCGACCACATTGATTTTGATCTCCTCCCGGTCAATGTTTTTTATGCCGCGCATTTCCTTTAAGATGTTGACCAAAAAATTCTGTGTTCCGAACACCTCATGACAGCAGCCAAATGCTTTGATCTTCGGAAAAACGCGAAAAAGCGTCCGCATGCAGACAGTCATGGGGTTGGTGTAGTTAATGACCCAGGCGTTCGGACAGCATTTTCGGATGGCTTCTGCAATTTCCTCCATCATCGGAATGGTGCGCAGAGCACGGATGATTCCGCCCGGTCCTACCGTATCTCCAACTGATTGGTAAATGCCGTATTTCTCCGGTGTATGTACGTCGCTCTCCATCTCGTCAAATGTTCCGGGCAAAATGGAAATCACCACAAAATCCGCGCCGTCTAAGGCTTCTTCACGCGATTTTGCAGAATACTCCCAGTGTGATTTTGCGTGATCGGCATGGTTAAATTTCATGCCGATCACCGCATTTTCCTCAGCTGCCTCCCGGTCAATATCATAAAGTCGCACCTCGCCGCAAAAATCTTCCTGCGCCGCCAAGTCGCTCATAAAGCCGCGTGCCCATCCGCGCGATCCTCCGCCGATATAGGCAATCCGTATTTTTTTCATAGTGTAACACCCTCCTTAAAAATCGCAATTTCTTCATATTGGTTCTGTTCGTTTTTTGTCTGCTCTCCGCCGGCAACCCTTAAAACATAGGAAAACAGCTCCTGCGACAGGTTTTTCTCAAAAAGCGCCCGACCGGCATCAAAATCAATCCAGTTCTCTTTTTTTGCAGCTAAGGCAGAATTTGAGGATATTTTAATGGTTGGCACGCCGGTTCCTGCCGGTGTGCCGCGCCCGGTGGTAAACAGGATTAAATGCACGCCTGCCGCCATCAGATTTGTAATTGCCACCAGATCATTTCCCGGTCCGTTTAAAAGGGATAAACCTGTTTTTCGCACGGTATCGCCATAGTCCAGTACATCGGAAATGATTGCCCTGCCGCCCTTTTGCACACATCCGAGCGAGTTTTCCTCCAGTGTGGTGATGCCGCCCTCCTTATTCACGGGAGAGGGATTTTCGGAAACCGGCTGCCCATGCC
>RQCD01000204.1 GCA_008668455.1 Clostridia bacterium | reverse complement strand
CTATAAAAACTTCCGCTTCTGCGGCGAATACACCGACCCCGAAACCGGCTTTGTCTACCTTAGAAACCGCTACTATAACCCATCTACCGGTAGATTTATAACAGAAGACCCGGTGCGGGATGGGGTGAATTGGTATAGCTATTGCGGTGGAAATCCGGTTGTATATGAAGATATGAGCGGCTTAGGGCGTAGATATGTACGTATCGCTGAAGGATTAAATGTGAGACAAGATCATAACACAAATAGTTCTATCAAAGCAACTTTAAGTTTTGGAACCTCCATAGAATATACTAATTCTATGGTATGGAGTGACGGATACTATTGGGCGCAAACAACATATAACGGCTCCATTTGTTGGGTGGCATCAAAATATTTACGTAGATCAGATCCATCTATAAACTATATTTTTGGTCAAGGAAACGCTGAGGTTGCCAACAAAACATACGGAAATTACACTGTCAGCTATAACGGATGTGAATTAGTCGCTATATACAATGCGTTAGCAAATTTGCATACTCCTAAAGACTTTGATACTATTATTCAAAATGCCGAAAGCACACAAGGAGTACGTTGGAGTTTACCCTGGATGTCATCAGTCTTTGGCACAAAGCCGGAGGGCATTGGCATTTTGTTAAGCAACTATGGGCACAATTTTACCACTACAACCAAACGCTCTGAATTCAACGATTTACTCTCTAGTGATGGTACATATATCTTATCCTATTGGACTGGAAAAACAGGTTTAAGTACAATTCACACCGTCATGTTTATATGTGATAGTGATATGAGCATTCGCGTATTCAATGATTTTAGCAGAGATACTGACGCCTCCGTGTTTAGTTCTCTAGATTCATACCTTGACAAACAAGGTAATGCAATCAGACTATATAAGGTGGAGTAAATCAAAAAACTCATGCACATTTATAAAAAATGTGCATGAGTTTATATCACTAAAAAAAGAGGAGAAAGTACATATGAAAAAAAAACAAATCATTTTTTTGGTTCTCTTTGCCGTTTTCTTAATAATATATTATGCGCGGACAACTAATCTGTTCTTTTCAGGATCAAATACCTTTTTCCTGAAAGATATTTTTACTGATTATGGCTCACAGTGGATCTGTGATTGTCCGGAAATGCAACTGACTGTCTTTTCATCAAAAGATGCGGATCAATTTCAGTTACAGGATGTCATTCACACAAACTTTGCACAAATTCAGTTCATGGAAAAAAATACAGAAAATCATTACTTTATGATTGGTGAATCCGGGCGAATCAGAATATTAGAACAACAGCAAAACAATCAAGACGGTTCAGACTCTGAAATCAACGAGATAATGTCCGGCTATGCAGAATATAAAAAAGGCTTTTTTTCGGGCAGGGTAACCTCAATGACTATAAATGTCAAAACCGATGCTCTTTTTGACGGACAATATAAAAAGCTATTATTTAAAAAAGCAAGCTCATAAAAAATTACATGTAAACCAATGTACCAATCTCATATAAGGTATGGTGGTGATTTAACTGTGCAAACTTAGTTGATGATTACATACGAAAGACTTTCGTGGAATCAATATGCATGGTAGGAATAACAACATGATGATAAAATCGGCAAGATGTCTATGATTGCTATGAAAATCAGTCTGCTACCACTACGCATATTGACGCATACGGCAGAACGTTAGAAACCTACACCACCGATTCAGCCGGAAATGTGGTTTATCATGAACAATACCTCTACGAAACCGCAGTAGACAATCTCTACGATCGGGTAACCCGGACAGTCAAGGGCGAAACCGCCGAAAAAGAAAATTTTTGATTATGAATAAAAACGTTTATATATCGTTGTGAAATGCGAGAGTTTTCTCAAATTTCAGACTGCCGCCTTCCCATAAAGTTATTTGACAAGACTGTCGTACAAGTAGTTTATAGGTAAGTTCATCAGTTGCATTTACTTTGCAGCTTTTCAAGACCAAAAAAAGAAAGATAAAACAAAGAAAAACAAAAAGAAATCATTGACAATCCATCCATTTTCCAATATAATAGTAAGTATAGAAAATACATTCAGATAAAGTGAGGGACTATCATGAAAAAAACATATAAGTTTTTAGCATTCGATTTCGGCGCGTCCAGCGGACGTGCAATGCTTGCAGTCTACGACGGCGAAAAAATCACCTTAGAGGAAAAGCACCGTTTTTCAAACGATCCCGTTTTGGTAAACGGCGGCATGTTCTGGGATGTTCTGCGTCTGTTCCATGAGATCAAGCAGGGGATCTTAAAGTGTGCCAATTCCGGCGATCGCGATATCGACTGTATCGGCATCGATACCTGGGGCGTGGACTACGGACTGTTAGACAAGGATGACCAGCTCTTAGGGAATCCGTATCATTACCGCGACACCCGGACAGACGGTATGTATGAAAAGGCATTCTCCATGGTTCCAAAGGCTGAAATTTTCCAGGAAACCGGCATTGCTTTCAATTGGTTCAACACCATCTATCAGCTACTTGCTGCAAAGGACAGCACAGCCTTAAAGGAAGCAAAGACTCTGCTCTTTATGCCGGATCTTTTAAACTTCTTCCTGACCGGAGAAAAACGCTGCGAATATACCGTTGCATCCACCTCCCAGATGTTTGATTCCAAAAAGCAGGACTGGGCATATGATCTCTTGAAGAAAATGGGATTGCCAACCGATCTGTTTGCACCGATGATCTACCCCGGAGAGCAGGTTGGCGTACTGACCAAGGAATTGGCAGAGGAATTGGGTGTTGCCCAGATTCCGGTGATGGCGGTTGCCTCGCATGATACCGGCTCAGCGGTTGCGTCTGTTCCGGTATGCGGCGATCAGGACTTCATCTATATCTCCAGCGGAACCTGGAGCCTGATGGGGGTAGAGCTTTCCGAGCCTTTGGTAAATGCAGACGTGTTAGCACATAACTTTACTAACGAGGGCGGTGTAAATAAAACTATCCGTTTCTTAAAGAACATTATGGGTCTGTGGCTGATTCAGGAATCGCGTCGGCAATGGGAGCGCGAAGGACAATCCTTAAGCTTCGCCGATCTGGAAAAGCAGGCAAGAGCCGCAGAACCGTTCACCTGCTTTATTGATCCGGACTACGAAGCGTTCCAGACGCCGGGCAATATGCCGGAGAAGATCCGCGAGTATTGCAGAAAAACAAACCAGACTGTTCCGGAATCAGTCGGCGCTGTGATCCGCTGTATTGCAGAAAGCCTGGTATTCCGTTATCGCGACACAATTGAGGGCATGGAAGCAGTCACCGGCAAATCCTATCCGGAGATCCATATTGTCGGCGGCGGCATTAAGGATACGATGATCTGCCAATTTACCGCGAATGCAACCAAGCGCGTGGTAGAAGCAGGACCGGTTGAGGCAACCAGTATCGGAAACGTGATGGTGCAGGCAATGGCATGCGGCGCAATTGCCAGCTTGGCAGACGGCAGAAAAGCTGTGAAAAAATCCTTTGATATTGCGCGGTACGAGCCGCAGGATAGCCCTGCATGGGATGCAGCCTACGAGGAATGGAAAAAAATCGTAAAAAACAGCTAATTGAATCATAAAACCAAAAGAGCTTTCATAGGATACACTGTGAAGGCTCTTTCTTTTTATGGAAAGAATATACAGAAAGGAATGAATGAATATGGAACTGCGAAAAGAACCCCTGTCAGTCAGCGAAGTACTTGCCGGGGAAGGCTGTGAGATTTTTGTAGACGGAGATTTGATTGTGCCGGATGTAAAGCCGGATATTTTGAAGATATTGCAGGTAGACGCTTCAGCATACCTTTCCTCAAAGGAAGCCGCAGAGGGACGGATAAATTTAAAGGGACGGGTGGATCTTACCATTCTCTACATTTCCGACCATGAGGACGACCCGGTACAAAATATCCGCACCTCGCTTGATTTTTCGCACAAGCTGGAAAAAAACACAATTTCGCAGGGTGCATGTGTCAATGCTGAAGCAGACGTTATCCGGGCAGAATTTCATGTGATCAATTCCAGAAAACTGAGCTTAAAGGCGATTGTCGGCATCCAGTGTGAGGTGTTTGGTACACAGGAGCTTGAATTTGTCACCGGAATTGAGGGCGCAGATGCCGAAATACAGACAGAACCGCTCCTCCTGACCGCTGCCGTTGCCGATCGGTGCGAGTCCTTTTACATGAAAGAAAATGTGGAGCTTCCCTCCGGAAAGCCTTCCATCAGTGAAATTTTGAAGGTGGACTACAAAATATGTGATAAAGAAATCAAGCCGATCACCGAAAAGGTGGTTGCCAAGGGAACACTCAATGCCTGCATCCTCTATATGAGCAATGCGCAGACGATTGAGAGTACGGAAATTGATCTTCCGTTTACCGAGGTGTTTGATCTTCCGGGCGTGTCCGAGGGAATGACCTGCACACTGGACTATCATATCAGCGATTGCAGCTATGAGGCAGCAGCGGATTCGGACGGTGATCTTCGGATTATCCGGATGGAGCTGATCCTCTGCGCCGATATGCATGCCTCCCGTCAAATAGAGCTGCAGGTGATCCGCGATTGCTACTGTCCCGGCATGGAAACAAAGCTTTCCTATATAAAACGGGAGCTTGAGGAAGGGATCGCATCGCCCTCCTGCCAGAACACACTCCGTGATATTGCCGCAGTGGATTCCTCTCTGCCGCAGATTGCCGCAGTTTATAACGTTGTGGCAAAAGCCGTTGTCACCGATAGCCGGATTGAAAAAGAAAAACTCGCGATTGAGGGAAAAATCGAAGCAACAATCCTGTATCTGACCGATCAGCCGCAGAATCCTGTCTATAGCTATCAAAAAGAGATTCCATTCCGCTATCTTTTGGATTGCCCGAATACCACTCCAGAAATGACCTGTGCCGTCCGCGCAGAAGTTGAGCATGTTTCATTCCACCTGAATGTCGCAAATGAGGTAGAGCTTCGATGCATCTTAAATCTCTCTGCCAATGTCCTCCGGAAACGCACCCTCACCCTGATCGACACTGTGGATACCCTGCCGGTGTCCAATGAGGATCAAAAAGGAATTGTGATCTACTTCGTACAGCCGGGAGACAGTGTCTGGAGCATTGCAAAGCGTTATCACGTTCCAACGAATGAAATTGAAGAAAATAACCATCTGAACCATTCCGAAAAGCTAAATCCCGGCACAAGACTTGTCATCCCAGCCTGCGTCCGGGTTTAGCCTTGAAAGGGGAATATCTAAAAAGGTACAGACTGTTCAAAGGCAAAGATGATGTTTCAAGATAATGAATTGGTTTTAAAGTAATAATTTACTACACATAAAGCGCACCGCTTGGGGTACTCCGCGGGTACGCTTTATGTGTTCTG
>RQCD01000075.1 GCA_008668455.1 Clostridia bacterium | reverse complement strand
TCCGGAAATTAGAGGGGCAATCACATTTTTCCCGGACAACAAATGCTGTCAGATTTGCCTTGTCTGCCTCCATATCCTCTAAATTGATTCCGTAATTTCCAATGAGCGGAAATGTCATTACAACGATCTGCCCTGCATAGGACGGATCGGTCAGCGTTTCCTGGTAGCCGGTCATGCCGGTGGTAAAGACTACTTCGCCGACCGCTTCCTTCATCGCACCGAACAGGCTGCCGCAAAAAACTGCGCCGTTTTCTAAAATGAGTCTTGCTTTCATGCTCTTTCGCCCTTCTTTCCCTGATTAAAAGAAAAGTGACAACAGGAAACAACCTTCCCATTGTCACTTCATTGTCACAAAATGAAAAAACAAAAAAGAGAGAGAACAAAGACTGCGCCGGATTGTATTTTCAGCTTTGGCATGATTCTGCTCCTCTCATGTTTTCTTCTATATATTATATCATGAAGAAGCCGCGCTTGTCAATCCCCCATTTGCAATTTTTACATTATGACAAAATAATCTAAGGAATTGCAGAAATCTTTTTACAACTTTCCGGATTTCTGATTAAGATGATTTCTTTTCCGATCACCTTGATATTTTCCCATGGAATCACATAGTCCTGCTCCTTGTAAAACAGCCGGAAAATCCCATGCACCCTTGGCACAATCACCGAGCGGATCAGACCGGTTTCTAATTCCACATCCACATCATAAACAAACCCCAGCCGCTCTGCCGTGTCAATATCGATCACCTCGCGCTGTCTTAAATCATACCCCTTTACCATACTTCTCACCACCTAAAAATCAGACATATTTTCGCATGTGCTTCAGTGCACTTTTTTCCAGCCTGGATACCTGTGCCTGGCTGATTCCGATTTCCTCTGCCACCTCCATCTGCGTTTTGCCGCGGAAGAACCGGAGTGTCAGAATATGCTTTTCGCGGTCGTTCAGATGCTTCATTGCCTCCTCCAACGCGATGCTCTCCAACCAGTTTTCGTCCGTATTCTTCTTATCCCTCACCTGATCCATCACATAGATCGCCTCGCCGCCGTCATGATAAATCGGCTCAAACAGGCTCACCGGATCGGCAATGGCATCCAGCGCGAACACAACCTCCTCCTTGGAAAGATCCAGCTCCTTTGCAATCTCGGAAACTGTCGGCTCACGGGAGTTGGTATTGGTCAGCTTTTCCTTGACATAAAGCGCCTTATAGGCAATATCCTTTAAGGATCGGCTCACGCGGATTGCATTATTATCCCGGAGATACCGCCGAATCTCGCCAATGATCATCGGAACGGCATAGGTGGAGAACTGAACATTCTGCTCCAGATCAAAATTATCAATTGCCTTGATCAGTCCGATGCAGCCCACCTGAAATAAATCGTCCGCATTTTCTCCGCGGTTATGAAACCGCTGAATCACACTTAGCACCAGGCGCAGATTGCCTTTGACAAAGATATCCCTTGCCTCCTGGTCTCCCTTTTTAATTTTTTGAAACAGTTCGTTTTTTTCCTCTCTTGAAAGCACCGGCAAAGACGCCGTATTGACACCGCAGATTTCTACCTTGTTTATCAAATCAATTCCCCCTGTTGTGAAAATTTCGGAAATCCTTTGATTTCCTATGTACTTTGATAAACCTCACTGGTAGTATCTCCGTCCGGCGGTTAATTCATACGGGAAATTTCTTTTTTCAGACGGTTGATGATTCTTTTTTCCAGCCGTGATATGTAGGACTGGGAAATTCCTAACAAATCGGCAACCTCCTTTTGTGTTTTTTCCTCCTTTGCACCCAGTCCGAACCGCAGACGGATAATCTGCTGCTCCCGCTCGGAAAGCTTCGACAGAGCAAGCGTCAAAAGCTTTCTGTCCACCTCGTCCTCAATACCGCGGTAAATCACATCGCTTTCCGTTCCCAAAATATCCGAAAGCAGAAGCTCGTTTCCGTCCCAGTCCACATTCAGCGGCTCATCAATCGAAACCTCTGACCGCTGATTCTGATTTTTCCGAAGATACATCAAAATTTCATTTTCGATGCACCGGGACGCATAGGTTGCAAGCTTAATATTTTTATCCGGCTTAAAGGTTTTAATTGCTTTAATCAAGCCGATTGTCCGGATGGAGATCAAATCCTCCACATAGATTCCGGTATTCTCAAACTTTCGGGCAATATAGACCACCAAACGCAGATTCCGTTCAAGCAGCATATTTTTCGCCCTTTCATCCTCCTGCATTCTTGCAATCAATTCGTTCTCCTCCTCTTTTGTAAGCGGCTGCGGCAGCGCATCACTGCCCCCGATATAGTATATTCCACCCTCCTCGCAAAAACGTCCCAACAGATCTGCAATCTGTCTCTTTAATTTTCTAAATAATGCCCACACCTTTTGTTCCCTCTTTCCTTCCTGCTTCCGACAGCATGTTACAGTGCAGAATTGCCGGATATTGCAATTGATTCCTGCTGATTGCCGCAACCGCATATTCGATTCTTTTTTTATCCAGCCGAACCTCGTCCAACCGGATTGCCGTGAGCGTTCCGGCTGAATCAACCGTATGATACGGAACGGATAAAATCCGCTCCCGTTCCACCCATTCTGAAAGATTCTTTTCGCATGCGCCTTTTCCAAACATTTTCTTTAAAACAGCCTCCTCAATCACAATTGCCGGCTGCTTTGTTTCCGGATCAAGGAGCATGTTTCCGCTGTCATAAAAGCCGAGCAGCTTTGTCCGCTTCCCCTGACAAACCAGCTCAACTTCGGAAAATCTGCGTCCGGTTCGGTTTCGGATCAGTTTTGCCAAAATCGAAATCGCAAAAAAGCCGGCAAAGGAACAGAAAAAAAGCCGCGGTATTGTCAGATAATAAATGCCGTTTTTGATCATTCCCCCCTCATGCTGCATATCAAAATACAGCAATCCGGAGATCAGAAAGGATGCGGTCAGAAATACTGCTCCGCGCTTTAAAAATTCTATCGGACGAACCGGATAAAATGCAACAAAAAGCATGACCGCACCCAAGCCAACCTCCAGTATGGCAGCAGCAGGAACGCGCAGATCCGGGAGGAAAAGAAGCACGCCCCCAATGCCGCCGCAGATTCCGGAAAGAATTGCCCGGAACAGCTTTACCGGCACAGCACAAAGCGCCGCCGTCAGCGCAATTAACAGAAAATCCATCATCATATTGATGAGAAATAAAATATCTAAATAAATCGTCACAAGCTGTATCCTCCTCTTATGGTTTTATTATACTAAAAACTGCGTAAATATTTTGTCAAATACGATTGTTGAATTTTGACAATCCACCGACCGGAACAGACAAAACCAAACGAAAGCCCTCTCCTCTCGTCAGCAACAGGCAAAATTTCTCCCGCATTTTGACAAATACACAGGGAAAAAGCAATCAAGAAAAGAGACATTTCGATTTTGCTCCGCCTGTTTTTGCAGTTCTTTCCGGTTTGTTTTTCTACTATAATAAATAATAAACTGACAATCCCGACAGGAGGAAATCTATGAGTCAATATGCCATTCCCATTTTATTTGTTTTGATTTTAGCGTCTGCGCTATACCGCCATGTGCCGGTTTACAGCGTTTTTTTAGAGGGTGCAGAGGAGGGGATGAAAACCGTCTGGAGTATTTTTCCGGCAATGCTTGCCATGCTCACCGCCGTAGCTATGCTCCGGGCGTCGGGCGCTTTTTCCTGGCTTTTAACGCTCCTGTCTCCTCTTACAAAACATTTCTCTATTCCAGAGGAGGTACTCCCCTTAGCGCTTATGCGTCCGCTATCCGGCAGCGGCGCTTTAGGGATTCTTTCCGATCTGCTCTCACGCTTTTCTCCCGACAGCGACACCTGCAGAATCGCCTCCGTCCTGATGGGTTCGACCGAAACCACCTTTTACACCCTGTCTGTATATTTCCGCCGGACAAGGGTAAAATACACAAAAAAGATTATTCCGGCGGCGCTCTTGGGAGATCTTGCCGGACTTCTTGCCGCTGTTCATTTTTCCCGGATTTTTTAGGATAATCGTTGCATTTTAATCAGGAATATGATAAAATAAAAAAAAACAAAGGAGAACCAAGCTATGAATATCAACGATTATTACAAACAGGACAGCGAACATCCATTAGACCGGATTTTGCCGGATGGCGGTTTCTGTGCCATTTTCCGGGCCATGGCATTTGTGGGAGACAGTCTTTCCTCCGGTGAATTTCAGACAGTGGACGAAAGCGGAGCATACCACTATTATGACCGCTATGATCATTCCTGGGGTCAGTATATTGCAAGAATGACCGGCTGCAAGGCATATAATTTCTCCCGCGGCGGCATGACGGCAAAGGAATATATGGAGAGCTTTGCAGATCAATGCGGCTTTTGGGAGCATGACAAAGCCGCACACGCATATGTGATCGCTCTGGGTGTGAACGATCTTTTAAATGCCAATCAAGAGCCTGGACAGGCAAGCGATTATTTAGAGGAAAAGGATACCTTTGCATGCTTCTACGGAAAGCTGATACAAAAATTAAAAACCATCAGCCCGGACGCGAAATTCTTCTTCATGACCATGCCGCGCGAAAGTACAGAGGAAGAACCCAAAAAGTCCGTACATGCAAAGCTGCTTTATGATTTTGCAAACATCTTTGACAACTCCTATGTGCTTGATTTTTACCGCTATGCACCGATTTATGATGAGACATTTAAGAAAAACTTTTATTTTAACGGTCATATGAATCCGGCAGGCTATCTCCTGACCGCAAAGATGGTCGCCTCCTATATTGACTACATCATCCGGAATAATCCCAGGGATTTTTACACAGCAGGATTAATCGGCACAGGGATTGATACAGGGGTTCTATCATAATTCAGGGGGAATTTTCATGAATATAAACGATTTTTATAAACAGAATGGTGAACAGCCATTAGACCGAATCGTTCCGGACGGCGGCTTTTGCGCCATTTTCCGGACAATGGCTTTTATCGGTGACAGTCTCGCCTCCGGCGATATGGAAACAAAGGACGAAAACGGAACAAGACATTTCTGCGATCTTTTCGAACACTCCTGGGGACAGTATATTGCAAGAATGACCGGCTGTACGGCATACAATTTTTCCCGCGGCGGCATGACTGCAAAGGAATACTGGGAAAGCTTTGCCGAGCTTTTTGGCTGTTGGAGAAAGGACAAAGCCGCACAGGCATATGTCATTGCATTAGGAATCAATGACATTTACGACAGAAAGCAGGAAATCGGACAGGCAGGTGACTATCTGGAAACCAAAGATACCATCGCATGCTATTACGGAAAAATAATACAAAGACTGAAAACAATCAGTCCGGATGCAAAGCTTTTCCTTATGAGTATGCCAAAGGGGTATCCGGAGGATGATGCTCCAAAGGCTTTACATGCACAGCTGCTCTATGATTTTGCAGAAATCTTTGACAATACCTATGTGCTTGATTTTTACCGCTATGCTCCGGTTTATGATGAAACCTTCCGGGAAAATTTCTTTCTGAATCTGCACATGAATCCAGCTGGTTATCTTTTGACCGCAAAGATGGTCGCCTCCTATATTGACTACATCATCCGGAATCATCCCAGGGATTTTTACACAGCAGGATTAATCGGCACAGGAATCAATCCGGGGGCGCTATAATTCTATTTCTCTAAAAATTGTGAATAGTTTGAGAATTTTTTAACAATTTTTCATGATTTTCAAATAATGACTTGAAATTTTCCCTCTTTTGAGGTACAATAAAAACATCAGGTATATATTTCATATACCGCAGGAGTAAATAAAAAAAGGAGTTGCTTAACAATGTTAAACAAAAAAAGTGTAGAAGACGTTGCAGTAGCAGGAAAAAGAGTTCTGGTACGCTGTGATTTTAACGTGCCGCTGGACGCAGACAGAAATATTACCGACGAAACAAGAATCGACGGCGCACTGCCGACCATTCAGTATTTAATCAAGAACAACGCAAAGGTGATCCTCTGTTCTCATATGGGCAAACCAAAGGGCGAGCCGAAGCCGGAGCTTTCCTTAGCGCCGGTTGCAAAGAAGCTTTCTGAAAAGCTTGGAAAGGAAGTCATTTTTGCAGCAGATGACAATGTTGTCGGCGAAAATGCAAAAAAAGCAGTTGCTGAAATGAAGGACGGCGACGTTGTTCTTTTGGAAAACACCCGTTACCGCGCTGAAGAAACAAAGAACGTAGATACCTTCAGTGAGGAATTAGCATCCTTAGCAGACATTTTCGTTAATGACGCATTCGGAACAGCACATCGTGCACACTGCTCCAATGTCGGTGTTACAAAATATTTAAAGACAGCTGTTGCAGGCTATCTGATTCAAAAGGAAATCGAATTTTTAGGAAACGCTGTCAACAATCCGGAGCGTCCGTTTGTTGCAATCCTGGGCGGTTCTAAGGTTTCTTCTAAAATTTCCGTTATCAACAACCTGTTAGAAAAGGTTGATACCTTAATTATCGGCGGCGGTATGGCTTATACCTTTATCAAGGCGCTGGGCGGCAATGTCGGTAATTCCCTCTTAGAGGAAGATTATTTAGATTATGCAAAAGAAATGATGGACAAGGCAAAGGCAAAGGGCGTTTCGCTCCTGATTCCGGTAGATACCGTTGTTGCAAAAGAATTTTCCAATGACGCAGAGCATAAAACGGTTGACCGCGGTCAGATTGAAGACGGCTGGGAAGGCTTAGATATCGGCGAAAAGACCATCAAGCTTTATTCTGACGCAATCCGTTCTGCAAAGACAGTTGTCTGGAACGGTCCGATGGGCGTATTTGAAATGCCAACCTTTGCAAAGGGCACCAACGCAATCGCACAGGTATTAGCTGAAATCGACGCTGTTACCATCATCGGCGGCGGAGACAGCGTTGCAGCAGTTAACCAGGCAGGTCTCGGCGACAAGATGACCCATATCTCCACAGGCGGCGGCGCGTCCTTAGAGTTCTTAGAGGGCAAGGAGCTGCCGGGTATCGTAGCATTAAACGACAAATAAGAGAGGAGAATTTACCATGGGAAAATATATTATTGCAGGAAACTGGAAAATGAACAAGCTGCCGAGCGAAACCTACGATTTCGTAAAATCTGTTGCAGAAGCAACCAAGGGCGCAGCTTGCGAGGTTGTATGCTGCACACCTTATGTTTGCTTAGCAGAGGCAATCCGCGCTGCAAAGGACACACATGTAAAAATCGGCGCTGAAAATCTGCACTTTGAGGATAAGGGCGCATTCACCGGCGAGGTAAGTGCGGACATGCTCAAGGATTTGGGTGTTGACTATGTGATCATTGGTCACTCGGAGCGCAGACAGTATTTTGCAGAAACAGACGAAACCGTTAATTTAAAAACAAAGAAAGCATTGGAAAAGGGACTTCTTCCGATCGTATGCGTGGGCGAAAGCTTAGAACAGCGCGAAGCCGGCATCACAATGGATCTGATTGCAATTCAGATCAAAAAGGCATTTGCCGGACTTTCCGCAGAAGATGCAAAAAAGGTTGTTGTTGCATACGAGCCGATCTGGGCAATCGGAACAGGCAAAACTGCAACCGCAGAGCAGGCAGAGGAGGTTTGCGGCGGTATCCGCAAAATCTTGGCAGACCTTTACTGCGAAAAATGTGCAGCTGAAATCACCATCCAGTATGGCGGCAGCATGAATGCAAAGAATGCAGCAGAGCTGTTAGCAAAGGAAAACATTGACGGCGGCTTAATCGGCGGAGCGTCTCTGAAAACAGAGGACTTCTCTATCATTGTTGCAGCTGCAAAATAAAACAAACATCATGCAGGATTGGCAGCAATGTCAATCCTGTTCGTAAGTTACGGAGGTTATTATGGCAAAGAATCCAATTGCCCTGATCATTTTAGATGGTTACGGCATCAATGAAGCAACCGAGGGAAATGCAATCAAAGCGGCAAAGACTCCGCATCTTGACCGCTATTTTGCAGATTACCCCAACACAATTTTATATGCAAGCGGTATGAGCGTTGGTCTGCCGGACGGTCAGATGGGAAATTCTGAAGTCGGACACACCAATATCGGCGCAGGTCGTGTGGTTTATCAGGAACTAACCAGAATCACAAAATCAATCACAGACGGAGACTTCTTCTCCAACGAGGCTCTTTTAGGCGCTGTGGAAAACTGCAAAAAGCACAATTCCGCGCTGCACCTCTTGGGTCTTTTATCCAGCGGCGGTGTGCATAGTCATATTGAGCATTTATTCGGACTGATTGATTTAGCACGCAAAAACGGGCTGGAAAAGGTTTATATCCACTGCGTAATGGACGGACGTGACGTTTCTCCGACCTCCGGTGTGGAATTTCTTGCCCAACTCCAGAAAAAGCTCGCAGAAGCAAAAGTCGGAAAGATTGCCACTGTGATGGGACGTTACTATGCAATGGATCGTGACACAAACTGGAATCGCGTGGTAAAGGCATATGACGCGATGGTAAAAGGCGAAGGACACCTGGTTTCCGACCCGATTGCCGCTGTGAAGGAATCCTATGAGACAAAGGACGAAAACGGCAGTCTCTTAACCGATGAATTTATTCTGCCGATGGTGGTAACCGAAAACGGCGCACCGACTGCCAAAATTGAAGCAAACGATTCCGTTGTTTGCTTTAACTTCCGCCCAGACCGCGCAAGAGAAATCACAAGAACCTTTGTCGATCCGGAATTTACAGGCTTTCCGAGAGACTATATGCCGCTTTACTATGTCTGCATGACACAGTATGACGCAAGCATGCCCAATGTTCACGTTGCATTCAAGCCGGAAAAGCTGAAAAACACCTTTGGCGAATATATTTCTTCAAAAGGACTTCATCAGCTGCGGATTGCAGAAACAGAAAAATATGCGCATGTTACCTTCTTCTTTAACGGCGGTGTGGAGAATGTTTATGAGGGCGAGGATCGCAAGCTGATTCCCTCTCCAAAGGTTGCAACCTATGATATGCAGCCGGAGATGAGCGCGTATTTGGTAGCAGACGCATGCGTGGATTTAATTAATCAGGACAAGTACGACTGCATTATCCTAAACTTTGCAAACTGTGACATGGTTGGTCATACCGGCGTATTTGAGGCAGCTGTAAAGGCTGTGGAGGCTGTGGATGAGTGTTTGGGAAAGGTTGTAGACGCATTGATGGCGAAGAACGGAAAAGTTCTGATTACCGCCGACCACGGCAACGCAGACTGCATGTTTGATCCGTCTACCCATGCTGTCTTTACGGCTCATACCACCAATCCGGTTCCGCTGATTGTGATGGGCGCCGGCGATGTGAAGCTGCAAAAAGGCAAGCTCTGTGACTTAGCTCCGACCATGCTGGATCTGATGAATTTAGAAAAGCCGTCAGAGATGACCGGGGAAAGTCTGATTGTAAAATAGGCAAAATTCACGGAATTTGTATGAAACATTCCTGTTTTTTGCAAAAATTTGCTGTAATTTAAAAAAAGTATTGACAAATTTTCAATTTGTGCTACAATAGAGATAAATTCAGTAGTAAAACAAAGGCGTTTTACGGGAGAGAGTTTCTCCTGTAAAGCGCCTTTTTGTATTTTAAAGGAGGAATATCTTATGGTAACAGAAATTTTTGCTTCAAACGTATTCAATCTTTCGGTCATGAAAGCGCGTCTGCCAAAAAAGACCTTTCAGTCCCTGGAGCACACCATCCGCGAGGGCGCAGCATTAGATCCGAGCGTTGCAGAGGTTGTGGCAAATGCGATGAAAGACTGGGCAATTGAAAAGGGCGCAACCCACTTTACACACTGGTTTCAGCCAATGACCGGCAGTACGGCAGAAAAGCACGACGCTTTCATCTCGCCGACTCCGGACGGAAAAGTAATTATGGAGTTTTCCGGCAAAGAGCTGATCAAGGGCGAGCCGGATGCATCCAGCTTCCCCTCCGGCGGTCTGCGGGCAACCTTTGAGGCGCGCGGCTATACCGCTTGGGATCCGACCTCTTTTGCGTTTATCAAGGATCATTCCCTCTGCATTCCGACCACCTTCTATTCCTACACCGGCGAAGTGCTTGACAAGAAAACACCGCTTTTGAAATCTATGGAGGCAGTCAGCAAGGAGGCGCTCAGAGTTTTAAAATTCTTTGGGAGCGATGCGCAAAGAGTTATTTCCTACGTTGGTCCGGAGCAGGAATACTTCTTAGTGGACGCAGACGTATACAAAAAGCGCAAGGATTTGATTCTGACCGGAAGAACGCTGTTCGGCGCAAAGCCGGCAAAGGGTCAGGAATTGGACGATCACTATTTCGGTACGCTGAAGGAACGGGTTTCCTCCTTTATGCGTGAATTGGATGAGGAGCTTTGGAAGCTGGGTGTGTTAGCAAAAACAAAGCATAACGAGGTTGCCCCGGCACAGCACGAATTAGCGCCGATCTTCACGATTGCAAATCAGGCATCCGACCACAACCAGCTGACCATGGAGATTATGAAAAAGGTTGCCGCAAGACATCACTTAGTGTGCCTGCTGCACGAAAAACCGTTTGACGGTGTAAACGGCTCCGGTAAGCACAACAACTGGTCTATCGGCACAAACACCGGTGAAAACCTCTTAAAGCCGGGCAAAAATCCGATTGCAAACAAAAAGTTCCTGCTGTTCTTATCCGCAGTGATTAAAGCAGTAGACGAATACGGCGATTTGCTCCGGGTATCGGTTGCAACCGCAGGAAACGACCACCGTTTAGGTGCAAACGAAGCGCCGCCTGCAATTGTCTCTATGTTTTTAGGCGACCAGATAGAGCGTGTGTTATCGGCTCTCCGGGACGGAAAAACCTCTGTGGAGGAGGTATCCTCCTTCTTAGAAACCGGCGTAGTTTCCATTCCGGCAATCCGCAAGGATACCACCGACCGAAACAGAACTTCACCGTTTGCATTTACCGGAAACAAATTTGAATTCCGTATGCCGGGTTCCTCACAGTCGATTGCAGGTATCAACATTGTGATTAACACCATTGTAGCAGAATCGCTGTCGCAGTTTGCAGACCGTCTGGAAAAAGCAGCTGATCCGGATGCCGAAATTATGGAAATCGTAACCGATACCATTAAAAAGCACGACCGCATCATCTTTAACGGCAACAACTATTCGGATGAATGGGTAAAAGAAGCAGAACGCCGCGGTCTGCCGAACCTCAAGACAACGGTGGACGCACTGCCGGTATTTGTTTCGGATAAGGTCATCAGGCTGTTTGAAAAGCACGGAGTATTTACCGAGATTGAAAGCCGTTCGCGCTGCGAGATTCTGTTAGAGGACTATGCAAAGGCAATCCATATCGAAGCATTGACCGCACTGGAAATGGCAAAGCAGGAAATCCTGCCGGCATGCTTAGCTTACCAGACTGACCTGGCAAAATCCTTAAAGGATAAGAAAGAGCTTGGCGTTGCATCTCCGAATGAACGAAAGCTCTTTAGCACAATCAACGAAAAAACAGAAGAACTGATCGGAGCAATCGAAAGCATGCAGTCTGTTGTAGACGCAGCTCCGAAGGATGTAGAGGAATTGAAAATTGCAGCCTACTGCAAGGATCAAATCCTTCCGGCAATGGCAGCTGTCCGCAAGCCGGCTGATGAGCTGGAGCTTTTAGTCGGCAAAAAATACTGGCCGTTCCCAACCTATACCGATCTGTTGTATAGTGTATTAGATTAAATATAAAAAAACACATCCCTGGGGATGTCAAAAAAGGCACAGACCGTTCAATGGCTTAAATGCTTTAACTACGCTCCAAACGCGCCGCTGGGAGTACTCCAGTATTCCGAGCGGCGCGTTTGGAGCGTTCTGCAATCTTTTTTATATCCCCAGCATTTTCCCTTTGTTCTGTCAATATTGAGACAGCAATAAAACAATTATGCTGTCTTTAAACCAATAATGAAAAAAAATAAGCCTTTTGTATCAATACATTTCCGGAGAATGATTTTATAATAGAAGTATAGAAAGAATCATCTCAGGGAGGAATTATGATGCGTATTATTGTATGTAACGATTATGAAGAAATGTCAAAACAGGCAGCCAAGCTTGTGGCAAGTCAGATAAATTTGAAACCGAATTGTGTGTTAGGGTTGGCAACCGGTTCAACTCCGGTCGGAATGTACCGGGATCTGGTGCAGATGAACCAGAACGGTGAAATTGATTTCAGCGAGGTTACCACCTTTAACTTAGACGAATACTATCCGCTTTCTGCAAGCAACAGCCAAAGCTACCACTACTTTATGCAGGAGCAGCTGTTCTCCAAGGTTAATATTATGCCGGAGCATACACACATTCCGAACGGCGAGACAAAGAATCCTGAGGAGGAATGCGCCAGGTATGAAGACATGATCCAGAAGCAGGGCGGCGTGGATCTGCAGATTTTGGGAATTGGTCAGAACGGGCATATCGGCTTTAACGAACCGGATATGAATCTGAATTCTGTCACACACCTGACCGATCTGACAGAAAATACAATCGAGGCAAATTCCAGATTTTTTGATTCCAAGGATGACGTTCCGAAGCAGGCGCTGACCATGGGCGTCGGCACAATTCTAAAGTCTAAAAAGATTGTGCTTTTAGCAAGCGGCAGAGCAAAACACCGTGTTGTGGCGGAGCTTTTAAATTCAGAAATCAACACAAACATTCCGGCAACCATGCTGAAGGTGCATCCGGATGTTGTTCTGATCTGCGACAAGGAAGCCTATGCCAGCATGTACTTAGGAATTGACATTGGCGGATCGGCAGTCAAATTAGGTGTGATTGACGAGGAAAACAATTTGATTTACAAGGACAGTATTCCTACTAAAATCGGAAAAAGCGGCGAAGTTATCATGGACGATATAGCGCGCGCATGTAAAAAGCTTATCAAAAAATATCCTGTAGCGGCTGCAGGTGTCGGAACACCGGGCATGATTCACGAGGATAAAACAGTTTCTGCTGCAAATCTGCCGTTTGACCATCTTGCAATTGGTGCAATTTTAACGACAAAACTCGGGATTCCGGTCAGCGTGGACAACGACGCAAATTGTGCCGCATACGGAGAAGCTACGGTTGGCACAAAATCAAAGAATATGCTTATGATTACCCTGGGAACAGGGATCGGCGGTGGCATTATCATTGACGGAAAAATCTATTCCGGCATGCGCGGAGACGCCGGCGAAATCGGACATATGTGCATCATCCCGGACGGTCTTCCCTGCCCCTGCGGAAGTCATGGCTGCTGGGAACGCTATGCCTCCGTATCTGCTCTGATTGAGCAGGCGCATGAGGCAGCAAAAAAGCATCCGGACAGCATTCTGGCAAAGGAAATTGCAGAGCACCACGAAATGGTGGATGGAAAGATCTTCTTTTCAGCAATTGAACAGGGCTGTGATGTGGCAAAGAATGTGTTTAATACATATCTCGGCTATCTTGCAATCGGCATCCGAAATCTGATCACAGTATTCCGTCCGGAGTCAGTTGTCCTGGCAGGCGGTATCACGCTACAGGGAAATACCCTGTTAGAACCGCTCAAGGAAAAGCTGAAAACCGATATTCCGGTGATGATCTCAAAGCTCCAGAGTGATGCCGGAGTAATGGGCGCGGCACTCTTAGCAGGCAAACGATAATTTTTAAGGGATGTAAAATCTGATCTGTGATTTTACATCCCTTGTTTTTACCAATATAATTTCCAGTCTCTTAAAAACCGAATGAGCGCCTCCATGTAGAAATAGTCGCCCCAGATGTTGCATTCGTCTGTCCCGTCCCAGATGGAATAAGTGGAATGCAGCACCAAGCCGTTCGATTCCGGCTGATCTTTCGTGGTGCAGGTGTCAATCAATGCATTCATCATCGACATTGCCGCATGCAGATATTCTTCACCGCAGATTCCTTGCCGGTACGCTTCTAAAATACCGCAGACGGTGATCGAATCGGACGAGCTGTCACGCGGCTGATCTGCGCCGTCGGTAAAGCACAGATCCCAGTATGCAATCCGGTCGGAGGGAAGATGCTCCAGAAAATAATCGGTGACCCGTTCCCAGAGCGGCGGAATAAAATCCTCTTTCTGATAAATATAATTCAGCATTAAGCCATAAACGCCCCAGGACTGTCCTCTTGCCCAGGCAGAATCATCCGAGTAACCCTGATGCGTTTTTCCGTATTTAGGCGCTCCGGTTTCCGGATCAAAATAATAGGTATGATGTGTAGACGCGTCCGGTCGGAAAACCACGCCTGCGGCGGTATGCAGATGTGCATGTGCAATTTTTTTGTAAATCTCTTTTCCGCTCACCTCACTCGCCCAGTAAAGCAGGGGAAGATTTAAAAGACAATCAATAATCAGACGGTAATTGTCCTCCTTGCCCATTTCTCCCCAGGCTTGAATAAACTGTCCCTTTTCCTGAAACCGTGCAATCAGCTGATCTGCCGCTAAAAGCGCAGCTTTTTTTGCCTTTTCATTACCGGTCAGCTTGTAGCCTGCCACACAGGAGAGGGAATACAAATAACCCATATCATGATGATCTACATTTTCCTTATTGACGATCCGGTCGTAAAAGCTATCAATTTCCTCCTCCGCAACCGTCCGGAAAAGCTCCTCCCCGGTCATTTCATAGCAGATCCATAAAACTCCTGTATAAAACCCCTCTGTCCAGGAAACATTCCCGGTTTTCTGGTAGATTCCGTTTTTGCTCGCCGTAGAGGGGAATCCGCCGCGAAAATCCGGAATATGCGCACGCGTGCGGTTAATCGCCTCCTGCATTGCCGCATTCAGTTTCTCCTTGGTCAGATTCTGATAATCTTGAAATAAATCCTGATTTGAAAACATGTCTCTCACTCCTTTTTCTTCATTGTAGCACAGAAAAAAAGAAAATAATATCAATTTTGTATGAAAAATATTGCGTTTTGTTCATTTTTTTGATATACTGAATCTGAGGAGGAATGACAGTGGATGGCTATATCATTAAAAAGCAAAATAGCGCGGCAGTTTTTGACACGCATTTGCATGATTTATATGAAATCAATTTTGCACTTTCTGCCGGTACGCAAATTATTATCGAAAATCAGATTTACGAAACAAAGCCCGGAGAGGTGTTTTTGTTTCCTCCCTATGCGTTCCATCAGTTAGATTCCAGAGGAATGCCATATGAGCGATGGGTATTATTTTTCCGAAAACAGACGCTTTCTTCAGAAATGCCGTCGCTTGCTCCGGCAATAGAGGGTTTAAAAAACCCGCGCGTGTTAAAGCTGACTACGGAGCAAACAAATACCTTTTGCCGGCTTTTAGAAGCTGCAGAAGCAGAGAGCAGAAAAAAGGATTCATTTTCTCTTTTCCGGAATGTCTGTGCACTCGGACGGCTTCTGATATTTTTAGCAGAGACAGGAGCAAAAACAAATCCCGCATCCGAGAGCGTTCCACAAAATGAGATTGGCGCAGTGCTTGCCTATATCAGCACACACTTAGCAGAGCCACAGGGAATTGATCTGCTTTGCAGACGATTCTGCATGAGCCGCACAAAATTCTGCACACTGATCCGGCGTTCTATCGGTATGAGCTACCAGGAATACCTCCTGCACCTGCGGCTTGCCCGGGCAATGGAATGCTTATCCGGCGGAATGTCCGTCACCGATTCGGCAGAGCAAAGCGGCTTTCCCTCCTATGCAAATTTCATCCGAACCTTTAAAAAGCATGTAGGGGTAACCCCCTATCAATATGGAAAAAAAGGTAAATTTTCCGAAAAGATTGACAAATAAAGCCGAAAGAGTGTATAATAAAGAAAGAATATAGAAACAGAAGGTTAAAAGAACTATGACAGACTTTTCTCGTCTTTATGACATGCCGGTCGAACTCTCAAAGATGAGTATGCCGGAATTATATCAGCTTGCGGAGGAGATCCGTGCATTTTTGGTACAGAATGTTTCCAAAACCGGAGGACATTTAGCGTCCAATTTGGGTGTGGTAGAGCTGACCATCGCCCTGCACTGCGTTTTTTCCTTTCCGGAGGACAAGCTTATCTGGGATGTCGGGCATCAGTCTTATGTGCATAAAATTCTGACCGGGAGAGCCGCCCGGTTTCCGACGCTCCGGAAATTCGGAGGCTTGAGCGGCTTTCCGAAAACAAGCGAGAGCGAATATGACTGCTTTAACACCGGACACAGCTCTACGTCGGTTTCTGCGGCTTTAGGAATGGCAAGAAGCCGGGATTTAAAGGGTGAGCATCATCATGTTGCAGCCGTATTCGGAGACGGTGCGCTGACCGGCGGCATGCTGTTTGAAGCATTAAACGACGGCGGTCACAAAAAAACGCCCTGCGTTCTGGTGTTAAATGACAATGCAATGTCCATCTCCAAAAATGTAGGCGCAATTGCCAAGCATTTGCGGAATCTGCGTTCAAAGCCGGGATACACAAAATCGAAATCTATTGTAGAACGGGGACTTACCAGAATCCCGGCAGTTGTCAAACCGCTTGCTGATCTGATACGAAATGTCAAGCAGAAGCGGAACATGCTGATTCTGCCGACCACCCTTTTTAACGAATTAGTCTTTGATTATTTAGGACCTATTGACTGACATGACCTGGAAAATCTGATTTCTGCCCTGACAGTAGCAAAAAATTCTCAGCATCCCATTGTGGTGCATGGGCATACCAAGAAAGGAAAGGGGTATTCTCCTGCAGAGCAGAATCCGCATGTATTCCATGGGATTTCAGGCTTTGATTTAGAGCATGCAAACGACTTTCCGGCACAGCCGGATGATTATTCCGCCGTTTTTGGAAAAACACTCTGCACACTTGCAAAAAGCACGCCG
>RQCD01000120.1 GCA_008668455.1 Clostridia bacterium | reverse complement strand
CAATTGGTCTGTGCGGCGACTTAAAATTCGGACGGACAGTTCATTCGCTGATTGCGGCAATGTCGCGCTATACGGATATTCGCTTTGTGCTGATTTCGCCGGAGGAGCTTTCTCTGCCGGACTATGTCAAGCGTGATATTTTAGACAGAAAGCAGATTTCGTACACCGAAACCGGCAGCTTAGAGGAGGCGATGCCGCAGTTAGATGTTTTATATATGACGCGTGTGCAGAGGGAGCGGTTCTTTAATGAGGCAGACTATATCCGTTTGAAAAACAGCTATATTTTGAGTCTTGCAAAGCTTGCAAATGCGAAAGAGGAGCTTTGTATTATGCATCCGCTGCCGCGTGTGAACGAGATTGAGCCTGAGGTGGATTCCGATCCGCGCGCCTGCTATTTTAAACAGGTGTTAAACGGGAAGTATGCCAGAATGGCGCTGATTATGAAGCTTTTGGGGGTGAAACCGAATGAAGATTGACGCAATTCAAAACGGCATCGTGTTAGATCATATCATTGCCGGAAAAAGTATGGAGATTTACCATTTGCTAAATTTAGAAAGCTTGCCTTGTTCGGTGGCGATTATTAAGAATGTGCCCAGTAAGAAGATGGGGAAAAAGGATATTATTAAAATATCGGACGAACTGGATCTGGATTTGGATGTGCTTGGCTATGTAGATCCGGGGATTACGGTTAATGTTATCAAGGACGGTGTTCTGGCTGAAAAGCGGCATTTGGAGCTGCCGGATCGGATTGTAAATGTGTTAAAATGCAAAAATCCGCGCTGTATTACCACAGTAGAGCAGGGTATTGACCATATTTTCAGGCTGACCGACCGGGAACACCAGGTTTACCGCTGCATTTACTGCGAATCGAAAGCGAAATAAGAAGATGAGAAATGTATTAATTACAGGAGGCAGCCGCGGCATCGGCGCCGCGACGGTACGCCTTTTCCTGGAAAAGGGTGACCGGGTGTTTTTTTCCTACCGGAATAGCCGCAAAGAGGCAGAGGAGCTTGCAAAAATCGGCGCTGTGCCGGTTTGTGCGGATATGTCCTGCGATGAAGAAGTGCAAAAAATGATGGATACAATCAAACAAACGGCACACGGAATTGATGTTTTAATTAACAATGCCGGAATCGCGCAGGAAAAAATGTTTTGTGATCTGACAAAATCGGACTGGGAAAACATGTTTTCCAATAATGTCACCAGCTGTTTTTTGGTCACAAAGGCGGTTCTTCCGGATATGATTCATCAAAAATCCGGTGTCATTCTGAATGTGTCCTCTATTTGGGGAGAAATCGGAGCAAGCTGCGAGGTGCATTATTCTGCCTCAAAGGCGGCGGTGATCGGCATGAGTAAAGCGCTTGCCAAGGAGCTTGCCCCCTCCGGAATCCGCGTCAACTGCATCACTCCCGGTATGATCGACACCGAAATGAATGCCTGCTATACCGAGGAAGAAAAAAAAGACATCACATCCGAGATTCCCTTAGAACGAATGGGAACGGCGGAGGATGTCGCAGAATTATTCTATTTTTTAAGCAGTCCGAATGCAGCATATCTGACCGGTCAGGTGATCGGGATAAACGGCGGCTGGAATATTTAAAAAATCCAGAAAATCAGTCCGGCAGCCACCGACGCAACCAAGCCATAGGTAATTACCGGACCGGCAATGGTGAAGATTTTTGCACCGACACCCAGAACAAGACCTTCGGTACGTGCCTCTATTGCCGGAGCTGCAACGGAATTTGCAAAGCCGGTGATCGGAACGAGTGTTCCTGCTCCGGCATGCTTTGCAAGCTTGGGGTAAATATCCAGACCGGTGAGCAGTACACCGAGAAAGACCATGGTAATCGAGGTTGCCGAGCCGGCTAATTCTTCGGATAACTCCAAAGACTGATAAAATTTTAAAAAGCATTCGCCAACCGTACAGATTGCACCTCCGAACAAGAATGCCATCAGGCAGTTTGTCCAGATTTTCGAGGGGTGCTTTTTTTTATCGACTTTTTTTTGATAATCGGATGTAGAAATTTTATCCGGCATAAACATCACGCTCCTTTTCTCTTAGTATTGTTACTTTTTGTTCTTTTATGAATAAAAACAAAATTTTCTATAAAATATTTCTTATTCTATTGCAATTCCAGCCGTTTAGGGGTATACTAAAATAGTATTGTTATCAAATAAATTTCGGGAGAAGAATATGTTTGGTTATGTAAATATCTGCCGCAGCTCCTTAAGTGATACAGATTTTGAAATCTTTCGCAGCTATTACTGCGGCTTGTGCAAAGCGATCGGCGCATATAGCCAGACAGCACGTCTGGGACTGAGCTATGATATGACCTTTCTTGCAATTCTGCTTTCAGGTGTTAGCAAGGAAAAAATCGGAGAGCAGGAGCAAAAATGTATACTGCATCCGTTTTCTAAGCGTAGGATGGAACAAAATAACCAGGCAATTTCCTATGCCGCCGGTATGAGTGTGCTTTTGGGGTACTATAAGCTTTGGGACGATTGGCAGGATGAGAAAAGCCTTCGTGCCAGATGTGTTTCCCTCCTTTACCGGTACGCGGTCAGAAAATTAGAAAAACAGTATCCAAAGCAAAATGAGGCAATTTGTTCTTGCCTTTCGGAGCTTTCGGTGATGGAACAGGAACGGACAGCAGACGCGGACGAAATGGCAGATTGCTTTGCCCGGATTTTGCAGGCATTATTCCTGCCGGATTTTGTCCGGGGAGAGGAAACGCGCAGAATTCTTTCCTGGCTTGGCTATAACTTAGGCAGGTGGATTTATCTGATTGACGCAGTCAACGATGTGGAAAAGGATCAGAAACGCGGTCAGTATAACCCATATCTTGCAGAGTACGAAAAAATTGGGAAAGCGGCACTGTCAAAGCGGCTGGAAACCACTCTGACCTATTGCCTTGCTAATGTTGCGGCGGCGTATGATCTTTTGAACATTTCGGAGCAGGACGGAGTTTTGAGAAATATTTTATTTGACGGAGTGCGGCAGTCGCAGGCAGGAGTATTAAAAACGGAGGATGAGCATGGATCCATATAAGGTGTTGGGTGTCAGTCCGGACGCGGACGAGGAGAACGTTAAAAAGGCATATCGGGCATTGGTGAAAAAATATCACCCGGATCGCTATATGAATACGCCCATGCAGGATATGGCGACTGAAAAGCTGAAAGAAATTAACGAAGCTTACGACATGATTACCAATAAAAAAACGACAAATACACAGCAGAGCGGTTACCGGCAATGGGGCGGCGCATATTCGCAGGCAAGCTTTGACACAAGCTTTGAAAGCGTACGGCTTTTGATTCGGTTTCACCGTTTGCAGGAAGCAGAGCAGATGTTATTAAGGCTGCCGCATAATGCCGAGTGGCACTATCTGATGGGGATGATTTATTTAAACCGCGGCTGGTATGAGCGTGCAGAGGGATCTTTTGCCGAGGCGGTTCGCCAGGATCCGGATAACCCGGAATACCGCCAGGCGCAGCAAGGGTTTCACACCAAGGCTGAATCCTATAAAACCTATACAACTACCTCCAGCTTCTGCACACCGTGCGGATTGGGCAGCTGTTTATGCTGGAGTTGTATGTGTTCGAATTGTTGCAGGTGTTAAGCCTGCATAAGGAATATATGAATGAAAGGAATATAAAAAGATGAAAGAAGAAAAACAGCACAGAACCTCGATCGGGGGTCAGGCAATTATTGAGGGCGTGATGATGAGAGGACCGCACAAGACGGCAATGGCAGTCCGGAAGCCGGACGGAGAGATTGAAGTAGAATGTAACGAAAACGGCACAAAGAAAAAAAATAAATTTCTGCGGCTTCCTATTATACGCGGCTGCGTCAATTTTATTGAAAGTCTTGTAATCGGCATGAAAGCCTTGATGTTCTCGGCAGATTTTGTGGACGTGGAGGATGAGGAGGAATCGGAGAGCAAATTTGACAAATGGCTTGAGGAGAAATTCGGCGATAAGGTCAAGGATATTGTGATCTATGTTTCGATTGCGCTTTCGCTTGTTCTGAGTGTGGGACTCTTTATTCTGCTGCCGACTGCCCTTACAAGAGGATTGGAATGGGTCTTTTCGCATACCGCTGTGTCCGCTGCCGCGGCAACCAAAACCTTTACAAGTGTGACCGAGGGTGTGATCCGGATGCTGATTTTTATTGGGTATCTGGCATTGGTTTCCATGATGAAGGATATCCGGCGCGTGTTTGAATACCACGGTGCGGAGCATAAAACCATTGCCTGCTATGAGGCGGGCGAGGAGCTGACCCCGGCGAACATTAAAAAGTATTCCCGGTTTCATCCGCGGTGTGGCACAAGCTTTTTGTTATTCGTGATGATTATCAGTATCATTCTGTTTTCGCTCCTGCCGCGGACGGGGGTATTTATGCGCATGCTGATGCGGCTTGCTCTGATGCCGGTGGTTGCCGGACTTTCGTATGAGGTGATCAAATGGGCGGGAAGATCGGAGAATAAGGTTGTCGCGCTGTTATCCAAACCGGGGCTGTGGCTTCAGAAGCTGACCACAAGAGAGCCGGACGAAAGCCAGATTGAAGTTGCGATTGCGTCTATGAAGCCGGTGATCCCGGAAAATCAGGAGGAGGACAAATGGTAATCCGCGAATGCTTAGCCGCTTTGAATCAGGCATTCCGGGAATATGGGATTGAAAATTCTATGTTTGAATCCAATTTGCTTTTGCGCGAAATCTTAAAGCTTTCGCCATTGGATTTGGCGCTTTCTCATCAAAAGGAGCTATCCAAAGAGGAAAAAGAAAAAATAACTGCCGCAAGAGACAGACGGCTTTCCGGTGAACCGCTTCAATATATTTTGGGAACACAGGAGTTTATGGGACTGGAATTTATCGTCACCCCGGATGTTCTGATTCCAAGAAGTGACACGGAAACACTGGTGGAGGCTGTGTTATTAGAGCGGCGCGGTATGAATGTTTTAGAGCTTTGCGCAGGGTCAGGCTGTATTGCTGTGAGCCTTGCACATTTTAATCCGGGCGCATATGTCCGGAGCGTGGATATTTCAGAGCCTGCGCTTGCAGTTGCAAAAAGGAATGCGGAAAAAAATCATGTTTCCGACCGGGTTCGGTTTGAGAAAATGGATATCCTGACCGAAAAGCCGTGCGGTGTGTATGATGTGATTGTGTCAAATCCTCCGTATATTGAGCATGACGTGATTCCAATGCTGCAAAGAGAGGTTTTTTTACATGAACCGCATCTTGCCTTAGACGGCGGTGCAGACGGAATGGTATTTTACCGGAGAATTGCAGAGCTTGCGCCCGGACTTCTGCAGGAGCATGGGAGTATTTATTTGGAGGTTGGCGAAAAGCAGGCAAAAAAAGTCGCTGCACTTTTGGAGTCACAGCGATTAAAAACAGAAATTATTTACGATTTATGCGGAGTGGAACGTGTGGTGATCGGGAGAAAATAATCCTGGTCACTTTTTTTTGCACATGTCCATCACAAGCTTATAGAGTGCAGGGAGCGCTTCGCGCTTTGCTAAGGTTTCCACGTTTTTTCCCATATCCAAAAGCTTTGCCGGATTCTCTGCAAGCGACATGATACTTTCGTAGAGAGACTCCGGCGTCAGCTGATCCTCGGTCAGAACCGCAGCGGCATGCTTTTTCTCAAATGCGCGTGCGTTCTGCTCCTGATGATTCCGGACAACGTTTGGAGAGGGAATCAGAATGGAGGGCTTTCCGAGTGCAGCAATCTCGCTGACGGTGATTGCGCCGGAGCGTGCAACCACTAAATCTGCCGCCGCCATCACCTCTGCCATATTGTTGATATAGGGAGTGACGCGGATTTCATCCGAAAGTTCAATTCTTTGCGCTTTTAGCCGGTTGCAGACGGCATCATAATTTCGGTCGCCCGTGCCGAACAGCAGCTGAATTTTTTTCTCCTTTGTCAGCCGTCCTAAAATACAGAGCATGGTTTGGTTGATTTTTTCTGCACCGAGACTTCCGCCGAATACTAACACAAACGGCTTTTCAGAAAGTCCGAGCGTTTTTCTTGCAGAGGTTTTGTCTGCGTTTAAAATCTGGGTACGGACCGGATTTCCGGTCACTACGCTTTTTTCCGGATGGGAAAGCAGAGGAACAGTCTCCTCAAAGCTGACTGCGGCATAGTTTACATATTTTAAGGATTCCCGCACGGTCAACCCCGGATAAACATTCTGCTCATGAATCAAGGACGGAATATGCAGCTTGTGCGCCGCCACAATCGCAGGACCGCTGACATAGCCGCCGGTGCAGACAACCGCATCCGGCTGAAAGTCCTTCATGAGCCGGACGCAGTCCCGGTCAGATTTGATTAACTTAAATAGCACCGGAATATTGCGCCACAGCCGTTTCCGGTCAAAGCCCTGGATGTCAATATAGTGAATCGGATAGCCTGCCTGTGTTACCAGTTTTTTTTCCAGTCCGCGCTGTGTTCCGATAAAGCGGATTTCCGCATCCGGATGACGTTCCTTAATATAATCGGCAATCGAAAGAGCCGGGTTGATATGTCCTCCTGTTCCGCCGCCGGCAAAGATTAATTTCATGATCTGCTCACCTCTATATTTGTTCTTGCTTGCGGCTTTGCCGCGAAACATTTAATACGATTCCCATTTCAGCTAATAATGCCATTAATGCCGTACCGCCATAGCTGAAAAACGGCAACGCCACACCGGTATTCGGAATGCTGGATGTCGCAACAGCAATGTTTAAAATTGCCTGAATTCCGACCTGCGCCATAATGCCAACCACTGTCAGACAGCCAAAGGTGTCCGGCGCTTCGGTGGCAATTTTAATGCCGCGGATCACAAGTCCGGCAAATAAAATCATTACCAGCATACCGCCGATTAAGCCTAATTCCTCACAGACAATTGCAAAGATAAAATCGTTGTATGGCTCAGGGAGGTAGGTGTATTTCTGTACGCTCTGCCCCAGACCCAAACCGAACAGACCGCCGGTGCTGATGGCATATAACCCTTGCACCACCTGATATCCGGCATCCTGCATGTCGGCAAACGGATTCCGGAAATTCATTACGCGCCGCCAGCGCACCGGGTCATGCTGCAAGAGCTTAAAGGCAATCGGAAACAGCACCACACCTGCCCCGGCAAAGATATAAACCGGGAATCCGGATACAATGATCAGTGTGCAGGCAATGCCGACAATGATGATTGTACCGCTCAGATGCGTTTCCATCATTAAGAGCAACGCTGTGACGCCGATCCACAGCATATACGGAAAGACATCCCTGACATAGGGCGCAAGCTTCCGGTTCAGCCGGAAATCCGTCTTTTTTGTTTCGATCATAGCAGCAAAAAACATTGCAATAACCGGTTTCATAAACTCGGATGGCTGCCATTCAAAGCCGGTTTTCAGCCAGCGGCGCGCACCGTTGTGGTCAATTCCGATGCCCGGAATCAGCACCAGTAGCAGCAGAATTTCTATTGCGATCATCATGATTTTAGTGTATTTCTTATAGGTGTGGTAGTCGATTTTTGAAACGGCAAGCATAATTATAAAGCCTGCCATTCCGAATCCAAACTGGCGGATAAAGAAGTGATAAGAGTTTCCGAATTTCGTGTTTGCCGTTGGCGCAGACGCGCTCAAAAGCATAATTAAGCCAAAGGAAAGCGCAATAATCACAAGAAGAAAGAATGTTCCGTCCATTGGCTTTTGCGACGGCTGTTTTCTTTTTGACACCTGCTTTTTCAAAAAATCTCACCTCACTTTAAACCACTGCAAAAAATCCGATCACACACAGAATCAGTGTGATAAAGGAAAACCAAAACACAATTTTTTTCTCGCTCCAGCCGCACATTTCAAAATGATGATGAATCGGACTCATTTTGAAAATCCGTTTTCCGGTTGTCTGAAAGGAGATCACCTGCAAAATGACAGAGAGTGATTCAAACAGATACACAAATCCCACGATGATCAAGACGAGCGGCATTTTTAAGCCAATTGCCAAAACCGAAACTGCGCCGCCCAGAAACAGAGAGCCGGTATCGCCCATAAACACCTTTGCCGGATAGTGGTTAAAGCATAGAAACGCCAACAATCCACCGACAATGCTTGCACCGAACCAAACTGCCGGAAACACCCGATAGCATGCGCCAACAAGCGTAAAAAACAGGGCGACAATGGTTGTGACCGATGCGGCAAGTCCGTCTAAGCCATCGGTCAGATTGACGGAATTATCTGTTGCAATCACAACCAGGAAGATCAGCGGAATATACAGCCACCAGGGCATATGAATCATCTGTTTGGTGAATGGGATCAGAATTTCTGTATTTAAGTCTCCGGTTTGGTTCAGCACAACCACATAAACTGCCGCCAGGATCGCCTGCAATAATAATTTCTGCCATGCGGTCAGACCTAAGTTTCTCTTTTTTACCACCTTGATATAGTCATCGATAAAGCCGATGCCGCCAAAACCGACCGCAACCGCAACCATCATCGCATAGTGCAGGTCAAAGCGGACAAAAAGACCCGCAATTGCCGCAAGGACAATTCCGCTCATAAAGATCAGGCCGCCCATGGTAGGTGTGCCGGTTTTTTTCTTGTGCCAGACTGGGCCGTCCTCTAAAATCTGCTGCCCGAATTTCAGCCTGTGCAGCCACGGGATGAAAACCGGGGCTAAGAGAAAGGACACCAAAAAGGCGACAAGCGCCGGAATTAGTGCGGTGGTAAGTGTTTGCTGCATGTTTATTTCCTCCTGTTAGTGCTTTTTCAGCCAATTTTTTACGATCTCCCTTTCGTCCAAGGGATATTTTGTTTCTCCGATAATCTGATAGGTTTCCTGCCCTTTTCCGGCAAGTAGAATCAGATCGCTTGGTTGTGCGTTTTCGAGTGCATACCAAATCGCGTTCCGGCGGTCTGGGATGGTAATGGAATTGCTTTTCGTCATGCCGGCGCGGATTTCTTCTATAATTTTGAGCGGGTTTTCTGTGCGCGGATTGTCCGAGGTGACAATCACAAAGTCGGAAAGCGTTTCTGCAATCCGTCCCATCTCCGCGCGTTTTGTCCGGTCGCGGTCGCCGCCGCAGCCAAACAGCGTCACAAGCCTTCCGCGTTTCAGCGCGGCAAGCGTTTTTAAAATGTTTTCTAAGCTGTCCGGAGAGTGCGCGTAGTCAATCAGAACCTGAAAATCCTTTCCGGTCGGCACATGCTCCAGTCTGCCGCAGATTCCCTGCACAGAGGACAGTCCGGAAACAATAGCAGCATCCGGAATCTCCAAAAGCCTTGCCGCACCGATTGCACATAAGGCATTTAGTACATTAAACCGTCCGCAGAGCGACAGGGAAATGGGTGTGCAGCGATCCTGCTCTGTCAGAACAAAATTTGTTCCGATCGGAGAGAGGACAATATTTTTTGCACATAGTTCAGCCTGACCGCAGCCAACCGAAATTGCCGGGCAGGGGCAGCGTGTCAAGATTTCTGCACCCACCGGATCATCTATGTTGATTACCGCTTTTTTGCTTTGAGAAAATAGCTTTTCCTTTGCCTGACGGTAGTGTTCCATGGTGTGGTGAAAGTCCAGATGGTCGCGTGTAAGATTGGTAAAAATACCAACCTCAAAGCATAAATGCGTCACGCGCCCTAATTCCAAAGCATGCGAGGAAACCTCCATCACAGCATACTCCATCCCGGCAGATACCATTTCGGAAAAAATATGCGAAAGCTCCAGAGCATCCGGGGTGGTTGGCATCACACTTTTGAAATCGGATTTTTTTTCGCCGATCAGAATTTCGTTTGTGCCGATCAATCCGCATTTTTTTTCTGCTGCCTCTAAAATTGCTTTGATCAGATAAGTAACGGTGGTTTTTCCGTTTGTTCCGGTCACGCCGATTAGACGGAGCTTTTCTGCCGGATACTGATAAAAGCGTTCAGACAGTCCGGCAAGCGTTTCTGCAGGATGGTCTGTGTACAAAACCGGAACAGCAGATATCACCGGATGAGATGCAACAATCAATGCCGCACCTCTTTTTTCTGCTTCTGCGATATGGTTGTGTCCATCATCCTTCGTACCCTCAAGGCAGACAAAAATGCCGTTTTTTCTTATCTTTCGTGAATCTGTGAAGATGCCGCTGATCTCAAGCTTAGGATCTGCGCTCTCCACCAATTCACATAATAACATGCGTTCACCCTTTCTGATTGGATTAGTCGGATGAGGAATGACGGAATTCCACGCTGATTACGCTGGCGCGCAGAACTTGTTCACCCGGCGCTACACTCTGTTTTACGGCATATGCACCGGAGGTAGAGTTTAAGCCTGCGCCGACTGCTTCAAAGTTCAATCCGTAGTCCTCTAATTCCGCTTTTGCACGTTCGGGGGAGAGGTTTAGAATGTTCGGAACGGTGGTGTATTTTCCCTCGTCGCCCTCCTGGGTGTATAGAATAATGGTGGAAGCCTTTCCGACTGCCACATTTGGCTTTGGCAACTGATCTAATATTGTGTCTCCGTCTCCGACTACTCGAACCTTAAAGCCTTCGTTTTTCGCCTGTGTCTGTGCTGTGGCAACGTCTATGCCGCGCAGCTCCGGAACGGAAACGGTTTTTGTATTCAATTCATCTTCTGTGTATTGACGTTCTACGCCCATATATTCCAGCGTTTCTTCAATAATGGAACCCACCACCGGGGCGGCGATTGTTCCGCCGTACCGGACGGAAACCTGAGGTTCATCCAGCATGATCAGACAGATAATCTGCGGATCGTCTGCCGGAGCAAAGCCGATAAAGGAGGCAATTCGCTTGTCGTTATTTCTTCCTTTTTCGGACGTACCGGTTTTTCCGCCGATCCGATAACCTTTGATATACGCGTTTTTACCGCTTCCTGTCGGACTGGAAACCACCGACTCTAAAATCTGGCGCATCATGTCCGAGGTTTCCTGGGAAATCACCCGGTTCACAACCTCCGGCTGATAGGTTTTTACTACGCCGTTCTCGTTTCGGATTTCTTTCACAATCTGCGGACGCATCAGATTACCGCCGTTAATGACTGCGGAAACAGCGGTGATCAGCTGAATCGGCGTAATACTGAAGCCCTGACCAAAGGAGCTGGTGGCAAGGTCTACCTCGCTCAGCTTATGCTGATAGAAAATACTTCCCGATTCTCCGATCAGGTTGATTCCGGTTTTCTGCGTTAAACCGAATGCTTTAAAGTATTCCATGAATTTGGTTGCGCCAACACGGAGTCCTAATTCCATAAAGACCGGGTTGCAGGAGTTTTGCACACCCTTCACAAAGGTTTCCGCACCGTGTCCCTCACGCTTGTGACAGCGGATTGTCCGGTCGGCAACCTGTTTCTGACCGCTGCAATAGAATGGAGAGTCTAAGGAAACAACATCCTCCTCCAAAGCCATAGCCGCGGTTAGAATTTTAAAGGTTGATCCAGGCTCATAGGTGTCGGAAATAGCTTTATTTCGCCACATTTTGTTTCGAATAGCAGCGATTGCATTATTCTTTAGCTCCTCATTTGAGGAATCATAGTTCTTCATCACCTCGTCGGTTTTTAAATCGATCGCGTAGTTTGTGAATTGCTCAATGCTGTAGGGATCGTTTAGGTTAAAGTCCGGCTTGGTGGACATCGCATAGATTTCCGCAGTTTTCGGATTCATAATAATGCCTGCCGCACCCTCACGCAAAAGATCATCTGAAACGGCGGTTTCTAAGTGTTTTTCTAAAATATGCTGAATTGTTTCGTCAATTGTGAGAACAACATCCGCACCCTTTTCCGGCGCCTGCTGCTCCTCATACTGTGCATCGATCGTGACTCCGGCAGCGTTTTTCAAGCTTAGAATGCTTCCGGGCTTTCCGGCGAGAATATCGTCAAAGGTCATTTCAATTCCCTGCAGACCGTTGTTATCATAGCCGGTAAAGCCGATAATGTGGGGCGCGATTCCATAGGAATAATACCGTTTGGAATCCTCCTCAAAATAAACTCCGGAAAAAAGCTTTGCCATCTCCTTATCCGTGCTTTTATCCTTTAGCTGCTTAATTGCCTGTGTCTGCTCTAAGGTGATCCGTTTTTTCAGCACCTGGTAGCGGTTTGATTTGGTGAGCAGGGTGTAAAGCTTGTCATAGTCCATTTCCAGAATGGGCGAAAGCTTTGAAGCGATCAGCTCGGCGGAATTGGTTTTTGCCACCTCCTGCGGATTGCATACAACAGTGTTGACCGCGGCGCTTTCTGCAATTGCTTTCCCGGTTCGGTCATAAATTGTTCCGCGTGAGGCAGTAATATTCGTAGAGTTTGTCTGCTGGCTGACTGCACGCTCGCGCAGCTCATCACCCCGGATCACCTGCCAGTAGAAGATTCTTGCCGAGAGCAGGAGCAGAACGGTGATCAGAACAATAAAGAAACGAAACGCGCGTTTTCTCATCTTTCCTAATGTAATCATGCTATTTGATCCTTCCTTGTGGAAACCACAGAGAGCCGAGCCTTATGTGCGACCCGACTCTCATTAGTATGTGTTCTGTTTTATTTTATTTGCGGTTAAATTTGAATATACCAAAAACGTTTTTCTTGAGCCTGTCCGCGGTGTTTCCAAGCTGATTTTTCACACCCTCGACATTGTCAGCCGTCACTTCGCTCACATAAACTGTTTTGATATTAATGTACCCCACCTGGTATTTTTCCGGACGCTGCATGTTGAGCTTGGTGGAGGCAATTTCCTCAACCTTGTTTAAATCCACGCTCTGCTCCAGCTCGAATGTTTTCTGACTGGTGTTGGATTCTAAAACAGCAAGCTCCTTTTTGAGACTGCTGATTTGTCTTGCAGTATCGTTTACCTGCACATTCTGCGAGATCATAAAGTATGCGGCACAGAAAAGAGCAATAATT
>RQCD01000119.1 GCA_008668455.1 Clostridia bacterium | reverse complement strand
GGTATACCGTCTCCGGCTCAAAGGGGCGGCTGGACAGCGCAAGCGAGGGCGCAAAATGCGGAGAAGTTCATAAAATCTATGTGAACACAAACAAATAATCACGAGAATCAAAGTCAGAGCATTTCGAATTCAATGAGCCCGTCAGCTACGATCAGGAAAAGGTGGAAGCCTTCGGACACGGCGGTTCGGATTATTACTGCATTGATCAGTTTGTAAAAAAAGTGTTAGGAGATCCGGAGGCGGACACGATTGATATTTACGAGGCGCTGGATATGTATTTGCCGGGCATGTTCGCATACCGTTCCGTTCTGGACGGCGGTATTCCAAAGGAGATACCGAATCTGCGCGATCCGGCAGTCCGCGAACAATACCGGAACGACACCGCCTGCACCGATCCGAAGGTTGCCGGAGAGCAGCTCCTGCCCACCTGCTCCACCGGAACTCCCGAAATCCCGGACGAGGTTTACGCGGACGTTCTGAAAAAATGGCAGGCAGAGCTTGCACGCAGGGACGGTTATCTGCACGCTGCAGCCACACAGGGTCAAAAAGAAGTGACTGACATTAATTTAAAATAAGAAATGCGAAATGCGCCAGACAGCATCCGGCGCATTTCGTACTTTTTTCCATAGATATCAGGAAAATTTACATATCCTAATGACAGTTATTATGGTAAAATAAAAAGGTACGAAAAATATCAGAATTGAGAGGTTCCATATGTATTATACTTTAATCGGCATTTCTGCCGTCATGTTCGGCTTGCAGTTTTTCTTTCAGGAGGGATACCAGAAACGGGAGGGAACCGGTATGAATACCGCAATTTTATTTTCCCTCGGCGTTGCGGTGGTAACGGTCATTGCGATGTTTGCCATATGCAGAACGGTTGAATTTTCCTGGTTTTCCTGTCTGATGGCTTTTCTTTCCGCACTGATCGGAATCGGGTTTCTCTATTGCAGTGCGCTGGCATTCGGAAAGGTGAATCTGTCGGTCTATTCGCTTTTTTCCATGCTGGGCGGCATGCTTCTGCCTGCGATTGCCGGAATCTGCTTTTTCGGAGAAAAGCTCACGCCCGGTCAGGGCTTCTGCATTCTTGCTATCATTGCCGCACTCATGATCGGAACAGATCAGAAAGCCGACCGGAAAACGCTTTGCTACTGCCTTTTGATCTTTTTCTTAAACGGTATGGCAGGCGTGGTTTCCAAATGGCATCAGTCTGATCCGGAACAGGCAATTTCCAGCAGCGGATTCATGCTCTTAAAAAGTCTGCTAACGATTGGACTTTGCGGGGCGCTGCTTTTTGGAATGCGAAAAAAACGGACAAAACTCCAAAATCCCGGCGCGGCAGTCCTTTCCATGACCGGCTACGGACTCATGACCGGAATTGCAAATTTTCTGATCTTAGTTGCGCTTTTGCATGTAAATGCGTCGGTGCAGTATCCGATGATTACCGGAGGAACGATTGTGGTTTCCACCGCACTCGGAATCATTCAAAAAGAGCAGATTACCAAACGAAACCTCCTCGCCGCCGGAATCGCACTTTTGGGAACCGTTATGATTGCTGTTTTCTGATCGCAGGTTTTCCGGATTTTTCACTTTGAAATGCATATGAAAATATTTTGTGAAAAAGCTTGCATTTCCTGAAAATTTGTGATATAATATATTTTGGTTCGATATGAACTGATATTTCTTATAAGGAGGGAATCAACATGAAACAAGGAATTCATCCCGACTATAAGCAAACAACCATTAGATGTGCTTGCGGCGAGGTTATCGAGACCGGTTCTACAAAGGAAGATATTCAGGTGGAAATCTGCTCAAAATGTCATCCGTTTTACACCGGTAAGCAGAAGCTGGTAGATACCGGCGGACGTGTTGAGAAGTTCAACAAGCGTTTCAACCGCGGCTAATTTGGCAATGCTTAAAAGTGAAAACCTATGCTTAGTCTGCCGAATCACCAACGGTCACTCAGCATACGGGGATGTTTAGAAAATAGGAGGTGAAAATGATGACAAAAGAGCGTAAGCAGGAGATTATTGCAACCTATGCAACCCATGAGGGAGACACCGGCTCGCCGGAGGTTCAGATCGCGCTTTTGACCGAGAGAATCAACCATCTGAATGATGAGCATTTAAATTTTCATAAGAAGGATCATCACTCAAGACGCGGTCTTTTGATTATGGTTGGTAAAAGACGTAACATGCTTAACTACTTAAAGTCACAGGATATTGAAAGATACCGTGCTTTAGTTGCAAAGTTAGGTCTTAGAAAGTAGTGCACAAAAAGCAAGCGAGACTTTCTATATGGGAAGCTTCGCTTGCTTTTCATGTATATTAAAAAACGGGACTGTGAATTTATTTTTAGCAAATAAGCAGAATTGTTTTTGGAGGGAAAACAGTTGTGCCTATCTGCTAAAAAATAAACGCTGTCCCCAAAAAAAGGAGACAAAAAAAATGTTCAGAACTTTTGAAACAACATTAGCAGGCCGTCCGCTGGTGATTGAAACCGGCAAAATGGCGGCATTGGCAAACGGTCACTGCCTGGTTCGCTATGGCGACACCGTTGTGATGGTTAATGTGACCGCATCCCGCACACCGCGCGAGGGAGTGGATTTCTTTCCGCTCAGTGTAGACTATGAGGAAAAGCTGTATGCTGTCGGCAAGATTCCGGGCGGCTATATCAAGCGTGAGGGAAAGCCGTCTGAAAAGGCGATTTTAACAAGCCGTGTGATCGACCGTCCGATCCGTCCGCTGTTCCCGTCCGATTTAAGAAACGACGTTTCGGTGGTTGCTACCGTATTGTCCGTTGAGCAGGATAACCCGCCTGAGGTTGCCGCTATGATCGGTACCTCCATTGCAATTTCTATTTCAGATATACCCTGGAACGGTCCGATCGGCGGTGTATGGCTCGGCTATGCAGACGGCGAATATATCATCAATCCGACTGTTGCACAGAGAGAAAAATCAGAAATGCTGGTTACCGTTGCCGGAACAAAGCAAAAGATCGTTATGATCGAAGCAGCAGCAAACGAAGTCAAAGAGGACGTTATGCTGGAGGGCTTGAAGTTTGCGCATAAAACCATCATTGAGCTTTGCGGTTTCATTGAGGGAATCAGGGCTGAAATCGGAAAAGAAAAGTTCACCTATGAAGCACACACCGTAAACCAGGAGCTTTGGGATGATATTAAGGCAATCGCCTACGAAAAGATCCAGTATGCGTTAGATACAGACGATAAGAATATCCGCGACGAGCGCATGGGCGTTGTAACGGATGAATTAATTGAAAAGCTCGAAGAAAAGTACCCGACCATCCAGGAGGAAATCGGCGAAATTCTCTATAAAATGCAGAAAGAAATTGTCCGCGCATGGCTCTATCAGGGCAGACGTGTGGACGGCAGAGGGTTAAATGAAATCCGTCCGCTCTCCGCAGAGGTAGATCTTCTTCCGAGAGTACACGGCTGCGGCCTCTTTACACGCGGTCAGACACAGGTGCTGACGGTTGCAACCTTAGCGCCTTTGGCTGAAATGCAGCGTCTGGACGGTATTGACCAGGAGGAATCCAAGCGTTACATGCACCATTACAACTTCCCATCCTACTCAGTCGGCGAGACAAAGCCCTCCCGAGGTCCCGGACGGCGTGAAATTGGTCACGGTGCATTGGCAGAGCGTTCCTTAGTGCCGGTTCTGCCGTCTGAGGAGGATTTCCCGTATGCAATCCGTACCGTTTCCGAGGTATTAAGCTCAAACGGTTCTACCTCACAGGGCAGCGTCTGCGGATCGACCTTGGCGCTGATGGCAGCGGGTGTGCCGATTAAGCGTCCGGTTGCAGGTATTTCCTGCGGTCTGATCACAACCGACGAGGGCTTTACCACCATGGTGGACATTCAGGGCTTAGAGGATTTCTACGGCGAGATGGACTTTAAGGTTGCCGGAACAAAGCTTGGTATCACCTCAATTCAGGTGGATATTAAAAACGACGGTCTGCCGTATGAGGTGATTGAAGAAGCGTTAAGAAAAACGCGCGATGCAAGATGCTATATCATTGACGATATACTCTTAAAGGCAATTCCGGAAGTACGCGACCACCTGTCTCCGTATGCTCCGAAGGTAAGCACGATGCATATTGACCCGGACAAGATCCGCGAGGTGATCGGTCAGGGCGGCAAGGTGATTCAGAAAATTGTCGCAGATACCGGCGCAAAGATTGATATTGACGACGACGGTACAATTCACATTTTTGCAGTGGATCAGCAGTCGGGCGAGGCAGCAAAAAATGCAATTGAACTGATTGTAAAAGAGCCGGAGATTGGCGAAATTTACGATGGCACGGTAAAAACCATTACCGCTTTCGGCGCATTCGTGGAGATTCTGCCGGGAAAAGACGGTCTCTGCCACATCTCTAAGCTTGCAAATAAGCGTGTGGAAAAGGTGGAGGATGTCACAGACGTCGGCGAAATTCTACGCGTCAAGGTGATGGATATTGATCCGAAAACCGGAAAGATCAGCCTTTCTCACAAGGACGCTATGAAAGAAGAAGAATAAGAATATAAAAAAGCTTTTGATAAAAGCTCCGCCTGCGGGCGTAGGAATAAGGTAGCATTTTTGATTTTTCGTCATTGCGTTTTACGCAATTTCCTACAAATTAAAAAAAGCGCACGCCATGGTGTACCATTACGCCGCCGGCTGCGCTTTTTTTCCTGCGTCTTTTTAAATTTTAAGCATCGCGATCCACCCATAAATGACCGACACCGCCGACAGAATCCAGACTACAATCCCTCCGGCATAATTTTTTTGCTGAAGCTGCCACCATCCAAAGCCTGCGGCATAAACTCCGGCTATCGTGACAATCGCACAGGTTAAAATAATATAAAACATAAGCTATCCCTCCAGAGCAACAAATCCGACTCTTTGCAGCTGAAAATCCACCGAAACGTCAAATTCTGCATGCGGAAATTTTTTTTCCCACTCATAATCCTCATAGTCCTGCTGGGTAAGAAAGCAGCGCCGGGCAGCTTCTCCGAAGCCTGCCGGATCAGCCTGATAGTCCTGTGCGGTTTTTTCTAAAAAATGTGTGATAGCATTCTTTATTTCCTTCCTTGCCGTTTCCTCAAATTCATTCACATGTCCGTCAATCGGATCCTGCACCGATTCTGAAACTAATTCTGCCTCTAAAAACACCTTGACCGATACCCTTGGATGATCCGGCATGATTTTAACGGTTTTTTTCGGTCTTCTGGATTGGGACATCTGCACTGTCACCGGCTTATCAGAATGATCTCCGGTATGAAAGGTGACATAGTTATTTTGATACTGCCCGGTTAATAAATTATAAATCTCTCCCTCGATCTCCGACATCACTCCAACCATTTTATCCCGCTTAAAGATTGCCATTCCCATGACCTCGCTCGGATTCTTCTTTTCAATGTCTGATTGCCCGGCAACATACTGATACAAATGGTATTCAAAGCCGGATTCATTCAACGGTGTTTTAGTGTCCCCATTGCTGTCTAATTCTGTATTCTGGCTTTCCTGATCCTTGTTATCCTGTCCCTCGTTATTTTTATTTTTTTCCAGATTTGTCTGATTTGCCCCTGTGATCGGCAGCACACAGCTTTTATAATCAGACTTCACCTGACAATAAAAATCCTGTATCATGTTTTTTGGCACAAATCCGCTATATTGCGATTCAAAGATTAAATGATAATAGTTTACCGGATTTACCTCCGCCACCGGTTTAACCGCCTCTAAATACTCCTTCGCCTTTCCATGCGACACAGCAAGATAGATATTCGGCCGGATATCAGCATTTCTGCCGATTGCGTCGCTCAAATCCAATACGCCTTTTCTTGCAATTTCCTCCGAAATCACAAAGAGCTTTGTATGTGCAAGCGTAAAACGCTTGCTTACACTGTGATTTGCCAGATTGATGCCGGAATAAATGGTGGGGGCTTTGATCGCTATTAAATCTGTGATCTCGTTGCCTGCTTTGCCTCCCTCCTCGCTTGAACCGCCGCTGATCTGCGTTGTTTTCGCAAACTGAATGGTAAATTCGTAAATCCCATCCTGATCCGTTTCATCAATCCCCATAGCAACTACATACGCGATTTCATTTGGCTCTACTGCATCATAGCAGCCGCAAAGCAGAAAACAGGCAAGCACCCATCCAAGCATTCTATAGACCTTCAATCCGATTCCCCCCTTTTTTTCAGATAACAGAGCTCCAAAAGAATCGGCAGAAAAAATGCCGTCATATAGATCACAACTCCGACCCAGCTATAATTAGAAAGCATTTCCCGCATATCTCCGGTCAGAAAGGAAACCGACATAATAATAGAAAGCACTGGAATCAGGAGAGGCTCATGATATTGCAGGAAAAATGTTTCCCGTAGAATGTTGCAGATCAGATACAAATAAAAGGAGCTGTAAAGGAGAATGCTGATCGACCACATAAATTCAAAAAATGCTTCCAACCTCTGAAAAAATTCTCCGATCTGAATGAGTCTTGCCATTTGATAAAACGGAAACAGAAAATTTTCCGAAACCGGATAAGCATATGTCGCCGCAAAAAGAAAGCTGGAAACAATTGCAAAAGCGCTGCTCACTAAAATCGCCTGATACCCTGCCGTCCTTGCATCCTCAAAGCTTTTACAATAGGAAAAAAGAAAATTCAGCGCAAAAATATCTCCGAAAATATCCAAGGCGTTAATTCCGCTTAAAAAAATATTTTTTACTCCTTTTCCGAGAATGGGAAAGATATAATCTAAATTAATTTCCGGCATTAAAAATCCCAGAAAAAGCATCACAATTACTGCCGCTACCGGAAGAAAGATCTCATGAATTTTTGCCAGGGACACAAAACCATACCGGCTTCCAATCACAATCGCCGCCCCAAACGCCAATAGAATAATTTCAATCGGAGTCACCGGAAGCAGCACCATTTTAATAACCTCCGGAAAGCTCCGCACTGTAGTGGCAATACAAAGTGAAAAAATCCATGCGCTGAAAACACCCACAATGATTTTCAGCGGTTTTCCTCCAAGCTCCTCTCCCAATGCAAGAACACTTTTTAAACCTATTTTCTCATAAAGCTTCATAGAAATAGAAAATAGAATCAGCGCAATCAGGGACACATAAATTACCTGAATCCATGCAGCGCTTCCGGAATTTTGCGTTAATCCTCTGGGATACATAAATAAAAGCTTTACACAGATCAGATTAATGAGAATGGATCGGATCTGCCGTTTGTTTAAAATCTTATCCATCAAACCGCCTCACTTTTTCCTTTTTTTCCGCCATTTCATGCTAATTTTCGGCTGCTGCATTTCTCTTTGCGTCTCCAGATAATCCGGACGATATTCCCGTTTCCAGACCGGTGCGGTAAAAATAGCATTTTCCCGTTCGCTTTTCTTTTTCTGAAACAGCGGCTCTAAGAATGGAATTCCAAAGCTGCTTTTTGCTCCGAGAGATACGGCATAAAAAAAAATGCCAATCGCAATCCCGTAAAAACCTAAGATAGATGCTAAAATAATAAATGCAATTCTTAAAATCCGATATCCCCAGCCAAGACTATATTCCGGCGTAGCAAACGATCCTAAGCCGGTCAGTGCAATCACAATAATCATAATCGGACTGACAATTTTTGCGCTGACCGCCGCCTGCCCCAAAATCAAGCCGCCGACAATGCCAAGCGTTGATCCGATCGGATTTGGCATTTTAATTCCTGCCTCCCGGATCATTTCAAAGGAAATATCCATTAATAACAGCTCCACCATACTTGGAAATGGCACTGTTTCACGTGAAGCGCTGATCGCATAGGCTAAAAAGGTTGGAATCATTTCTCTGTGGTAGAGTGTGATTGCCAAATACAAAGCCGGCAGCAGCACAGAGATGATCACAGCAATCAGCCGGATCACCATGATAAAATTAGCATAGGGAACACGCAGGTAATCGTCCGACGCAGCGTGCAGCAGTTCAAACGCATTTGTCGGCATAATCAGAACATGCGGATTTCCGTTTAGTAAAAAAGCCACCCGTCCCTCAGACAGGGCGCGCGCCACCCGATCCGGACGCTCGGTCATTAAAATCTGATTTGTAAGAGATAAGCTGTTTTCCTCTAAAAACATTGCCACCTCCTCACTGGAAATACAGTAATCCATACTGATTCCGTTTAAGCGGCGGCGCACCTCCTCCACCAGCTGCTCATTGGCAAGATCAGAAATATACATCATCACACCGCGCGTTTTACTGACTTTCCCGATCTTGACGCTTTCACAGATCATTTTCTCTGTTTTTCTAATTTTCCGAACCAAAGCAGAGTTATTCCGGAGCATTTCGGAAAACGCCTCCTGCGGTCCATATATGGATTGTTCATTACTAGGCTTGTCAATTCCGCGGTGTCCCCAGCTTCGGACATCCAGAATAAATCCCTTATCCAGTCCATCAATAAACAGTCCGCACGATCCAAAGTTGATTTCCTCAATAATCTCCTCAAAATTATCCGAAACCGCCGCCTGCGAATGCGACACAAATTTTTCAACAATTATGGACGGAATCTTTTCTATCCGCTGCTCCGACTCATCCTGAAAGAGCGGCAGCTCTAATAATGGCTTAATAATTCCGTTATT
>RQCD01000039.1 GCA_008668455.1 Clostridia bacterium | reverse complement strand
ATTCTTTTTCATAAAAACCTATCCTTTCTTTTTGTTTTTATCCTTTCCATTTTTATGAAATTTATACGCATTCAAAAATAACACGGAAGAATTTCGGAAAACTGTTGCAAATTTTTTAAAATTGTACTATAATATAGAGTGAGTATTTATGAAAAAACAGCGGACACTTCCGTTTTTTGTAAGGAGGCTGAATCCCTTGAAAAGACAGCGAAAAAGAACATCAGCTCTTTCCGCGCCAACAAAAAGGACGACACCGAAAAAGAGCAATACGGCAAAGGAGAAAAAAGAAAAGAGAGAACACCCGATTCTGCGAAAGCTATTCGGCATTGTGCTTTTGCTGGCATTTGTCGGCATGATTGTTGCCGTTGGAATCGGTGCAGGAATGTATGCGGCAATTGCACAGGAGATGGAGGACATGAACATTCAGAATATTGAGCTGACCTATTCCTCCTTTGTTTACTACACGGACACAAGCGGAAACGCGCATGAGCTGGAGCAGCTTTTTGATGACGGTAACCGTATCTGGCTTGATCCGGACGAAATTCCGGACGTGATGAAGGTGGCTTTGGTATCGATTGAGGACGAGCGTTTCTATACCCACCGCGGTGTGGATTTAAAGCGAACCACCGGTGCATTTATAAACTGGATGTTAGAAAAGCTCGGTCATGGAAAAGCAAAGTACGGCGGCAGCACCATTACCCAGCAGGTGGTAAAAAATATTACCCACGAAAATGAACGCTCCGCCACACGAAAGATTAAAGAAATGATGCGCGCAGTCGCGTTAGAGCGTGAGCTTACCAAGGACGAAATTTTAACGCTGTATCTGAATCTGGTCTATTTTGCCAACAATTGTTACGGTGTTGAGGCTGCGTCCAATGTCTATTTTAATAAGCATGCCGCAGATCTGACACTGACCGAAGCGGCAACCATTGCCGGAATCACACAGCAGCCGAGCTATTACAATCCGCTGAAAAATCCGGATAATGCGCTGAAAAAACGGAATGTCGTTTTAGAAAAAATGCTGGAGCTTGGAAAAATTTCACAGGAAGAATACGACACTGCGGCAGCAAGCGATTTAGGACTGCATTCCACCTATACCGAAACCCGTTCCCGGCTTTATTCCTACTATGTGGATCAGGTAATTAACGACGTTATTTCCGATCTGCAAACAAAAAAGGGATATTCCGAATCCTTTGCAACACAGCAGGTATTTAACGGCGGTCTGAAAATTTATACCGCGATGGACTATGATATTCAGGAGGCAATGGAAAGCGTATTTGAAAATACCTCCAACTTTCCCTCCACCGGAAAGCAGGCACAGGCAGCAATGGTCATTATTGATCCCTACACCGGCGCAGTCAAGGGTATGATCGGCGGGCTCGGAAAGAAAACCGAAAGCCGCGGCTTTAACCGGGCGGTGCATATGAAGCGTCAGCCGGGGTCCTCTCTAAAACCGCTTTCTGTTTATATTCCGGCATTAGAAACCGGGAAAATTACACCTGCAAGCATTTTGAAGGATGAAAAGCTGACCATTGGCGACTGGTCGCCGAAAAACTCCTATAAAGGCTATAAGGGCGATCTGATTTTAAGATCAGCTCTGGAGATTTCTGCAAACACACCGGCAGTACGTGTTTTGCAGGAGGTCGGCACAGATACCTCCTATCGCTATTTAAAGGACAAATTCCATTTAAGTACCTTAGATCACGCAGACAATGCGTTAAGCCCCTTGGCTTTGGGAGGTCTCACCTATGGCGTTACGGTAAAAGAGCTTGCGGCTGCGTATAGTGTTCTCCCAAACAGCGGACACTATAATAAACCGTTCACCTATACCAAGGTGATCGACAGTGCCGGAAAGCTGCTTTTGGAAAATGAGCCGCAAGCCTCAAAATCCATTAATGAAAGCACTGCTTATGTTGCTACACAGCTATTGTCCTCTGTTGTGAACGGTTCATCCGGAACCGGTAAGCTTGCAAAGCTTGGCGAGATGCCGGTTTACGGTAAAACCGGAACAACCAACAACGATTACGATAAATGGTTTGTCGGCTTTACACCCTACTATGTTGGCGCAGTTTGGTACGGCTTTGATAACCAAGCCTCGATCCGGAATGCAGGCGTTAGCTATAATGTATCGGCAAAGGCCTGGAAATTGGTGATGCAAAAGGTGCATGAAAACCTTTCGGTACGGGATTTTGAAATGCCGTCCGATGTGGTGGAGGTAACGCTCTGCAAGAAAACCGGTAAGCTTGCCTCAAAGAATTGCGGCTATAAAATGACTGAATATTTTGTTTCCGGAACAGAGCCGGGGAAATATTGCGAAAGTGTGCATGGCAGCGCCGGCAAGACGTCAAAGGCAGCGCACACCGCCTACCCAACTCCATCGGAAGATTCCGAACCGGAGACCACCGGTACAGATGAGGAGGAAATTCAACCCGCCGCCCCGCTGGCAGATCCCACGGAGACAGAAGCTCCGAGAGAGCTACCGGCGGCATAAAAAAATCAGAAAAAAAGGGATTTGGCTTTTTGAGCATCCCAAAATGTAAAGGAAGTGAGTATATATGGATACAGGCAGTAGTAATAAAATCAAACCTGGCGGGGAATGCAATTTTGGGAGTACAGCTGTCTGTATTCTGATGTTGCCTTGACCTGCTCAAAAATGAGGAGGCATCAGCATGAACGAAAAAATACTAACACTTTTAGAAGAAAAGAAATATCAGGAATTAAAGCAGGTTTTAAACGAAATGGAATCTGCCGACATTGCGGCAATGTTCGAGGAGCTGCCGGAATCGAAAATGACGCTCCTGTTCCGTCTTTTATCCAAGGAGACGGCGGCAGAGGTGTTTGTTGAGCTGGAATCGGACACTCAGGAGGTGCTGATCACCAGCTTCAGCGACAGTGAGCTGAAGGAAGTCTTAGAGGAGCTTTATGTCGATGACGCGGTGGATATCATCGAGGAAATGCCTGCAAATGTGGTGAAACGAATTCTGCTCCATTCAAACAGTGAAATGCGGCATAGCATTAACCTGATTCTCCAGTACCCAAAGGACAGCGCCGGCAGCATTATGACAGTCGAGTATGTGGATTTAAAGGAGAATATGACAGTTGAGGACGCTTTTCTGCACATTCGCCGGACGGGTGTGGACAAGGAAACCGTCTATACCTGCTATGTCACCGATCCGAACCGCAAGCTGGTCGGACTGGTTACCGTAAAGGATCTTTTGCTTTCCGACTATTCCTGCACCATGTCGGAAATTATGGAAACGAATATTATCTATGTCAATACCTTAGACGACCGGGAGGACGTTGCCCGGCAGTTCGGAAAGTATGACTTCCTTGCCATTCCGGTAGTCGATCAGGAACGGCGCTTAGTCGGCATTGTTACCGTCGACGATGCAATCGATGTCCTGGAGGAGGAGAACACCGAGGATATCGAGAAGATGGCGGCAATCACGCCATCTGATAAGCCCTATTTGAAAACCGGGGTTTTTGAAACCTGGAAGCACCGGATTCCCTGGCTTTTGTTTCTGATGATCTCTGCCACCTTTACCGGCGCAATCATCACCTATTATAACGACGCTTTAGGTGCGTTCACTATTCTTTCCTCCTTTATTCAGATGCTGATGGATTCAGGCGGAAATGCCGGTGGACAAGCATCCGTTTCGATCATCCGCGGAATTGCCCTGGGAGAGATTGAATTTCGGGATCTTATCCGCGTGGTCTGGAATGAAAGCCGCGTTGCCCTGCTCTGCGGTCTGACCATGGCGGCAACCAATTT
>RQCD01000011.1 GCA_008668455.1 Clostridia bacterium | reverse complement strand
CGTCCGTATAAGGAATGATTTCACATAAAGTGGCGGCAAAAAATTTACAGGAGGATATCACGCTCGAGGAGTTTTGTGAACTGATTGTAAATCTATATCGACGTCTGACAGGAACGACTCTCTCCGAACCGGAGGTTTACCCGTTTGAGGACAGTGACAGCGCAGCAGTTGCACAAGCCTATGCGCTCGGAATTATCAGCGGCAGAACCGAAAACACTGCAGATCCTTTCGGAAACGTGACACGTGAGGAGCTTGCCAAGCTCTTGATCAACACCCTAAAAGCGGCAGAAATCAATGTGATTTCAGTAAAAAGCGAATTGGAAAGGCTGTTAGAACCGTTTTCCGATGCGGACGAACTGTCAGTCTGGGCGTTGACCGAAATGGCAAGCGCACTCAAATACAATCTGATCAGCGGTACTTCGGAGGATACTCTCTCTCCGAAAACCGGCGCAACGCGTGAGCAGGCAGTGGCAATTGTAAACCGCGCCTATCTGCAGTTTGCAAAGGAAAAGGAGATTTTTGGTGTGCCGGAATTTACAAATCTGGCAGACGGCGTCACCTTAGACGGGAATTTTACACTGGAATGGACTCCGTCAGACGGCGCAAAGAACTATCTCTTAATTATCAAGGATGAGGATTTTCAGCCGGTGACGGTGCTTTCCACCAAAAAGAACACGGCAGCAATCCAAGCCGCAGACTATACCGCCGGAAAAAAATACACAGCATATCTTGGTGCAGAATATGAAAACGGAGAGACGGTGTTTGGATTGCCAACCGATTTTGGTTACCAGTCCAAAAACTATCAGAAAACCAATATCAGCACCTCCTCCGGCATGGAAATCGCAAAGGCATACCGTGTTTTTCCAAACGGAGAACTGTTCCTGACGCAGGAGGATGCAGAGGCGCACATGGTGGATATTACGGTGGATGTCTGGAGCATGAAGGAGGACGGAACAAAATATGCCGCAAAAAAGAGCCTGACGGTAAACGAATTTCTGGCAGATGATGTGAAGCAGATTTTCCGGAATATTTTCAACGATCCGTCACAATTCCCCATCAAAAGCGTGGGCGGCTACTGCTGGCGCACCACGGCATTCGGAAGTGTTTCCCAGCACAGCTACGGCACCTGTATCGACATCAATCCGGATGAAAATTACTACTGTAAAAGTGATGGCACAGCAATTACCGGTTCGTTCTGGAAGCCTTACGAAAATGAGTACTCCATCACCCCGGACGGTGTGGTAGTATCTGCATTTTCCGAATACGGATGGCTCTGGGGCGGCGACTGGGCAGGCAAGCATTCTGTGATCGACTATATGCACTTTACATATTTGGGAAAATAGCCCAACAAAGGTTGGCTGCGTGATTTTACACAACACCAAAAAAGGGGTGTAAAAAAGGGTGCAGAACGCTCTGTGCCTTTTTTACATCCCTTTGTTAAATGACAAGCATATATTACCGTACACAGATTTTTCTTAATGTCGTCATTTCTGTTAGTTTTCGTCCTCCACCGCTTCTCCTACGTATTGGCTAAATTCATGATTTCCGGCAATCATCAGGCAGTTTGTTTCCGAAACGAATTTTCCGGCTGCCTCAAGGTTTGCCTCCGAAACAAAATCTATGAGGTCACCTGTGTGAACGATCATGCTGTTATTGTCGGCGTTTGCAATCTCTGCCGCTTCTCTTACACAGTTCAGACTATCCGGAAAATCTTTGGCTCTGTGTTCTGCAAGCCGCAGCTTTCGTTCGTTTTCCCTGTCATCGGCAAGCGTCAGATGCGTGTCGCTCATATGATAAAAGGTAAAGGGAGCAGTCGCTCCTATATAAAGGTTTGAGGTTATAATATTCATCTTTTCATTTCCTTTCGGCTGTCATATCGCAGCCTCCGCTGCAAGCATGGCAAGCTCCGCTGCATGAGCTTTTTTGATAAGTGCAGAACTGGAATGCTACTCCCTCATGCTCTTGCATTCTGGAGCATTCCGAAAGCTTCCAGCGGCCGGACTGATCTAAATTTTCTAAAAATCTGTCCGCCTCGCGCTCCTGCTCCACTTTCGTGATATACGCAGTGTCACAGTCATCTAAAAACATGCGGTAAATCTGCTCTCCGCCGCAGATATAAACCTCCTCTGTCGGAAAGCGCGCAATTTCATCCAGCACCTCCTCTTTGGAATAGCATAGAATTGCGCCCTCGCATTCGTAATCCAAATCCCGGGTCAGAACAATATTGATCCGGTTTTTCAAAGGCTTTTTCCCTGGGAAGGATTCCAGCGTTTTTCTGCCGATTACAATTACATGACCCTCGGTGTGCTGCCGGAAAAGCTTCATATCGGCAGGAATATGAAATAACAGGTCATTCTCTTTGCCGATTCCCCAATTTTTGCTGACTGCTGCAATTAAATTCATATACCTCTCCTCCTTATATTGCCACCGGGATTTTATGCCCAAATTCATGATACTGATAATTTTCCAAAGCAAGGCTGTCCTTAGTTACCTTGTAAAAATCCGTGTTGTCATCGCAAAATACAAGCTTCGGCGCAGGGTATGGCTCTTTTTCCAAAAGCTCCTTCACCATATCCACATGACGGTCGTAGATATGCGCGTCTGCAATCACATGCACCAGCTCGCCCGGCACAAATCCTGCCGCGCGTGCAAAGAGGTGCACCAAACCGGCATACTGACACACATTCCAGTTGTTCGCCGTCAGCATATCCTGGGAACGCTGATTCAGGATGGCGCTTAACCGGTTTCCGTCCACATGAAAGGTCATGGAATAGGCACAGGGGTATAGCTTCATTTCAGAAAGATCGTGGTGATTATAAATGTTTGTCATAATGCGGCGGCTGTGCGGATTGTGTTTTAAATCGTACAAAACACGGTCAACCTGGTCAAACATGCCCTCACGGTACTTGTGCCTGATCCCAAGCTGATAGCCGTATGCCTTTCCGATTGAACCATTCTCGTCTGCCCACTGATCCCAAATGTGACTGGAAAGATCGTGAATATTATTGGATTTTTTCTGCCAAATCCATAAAAGCTCATCCACCGTACTCTTAAATGCTGTCCGTCGGAGCGTCATAATCGGAAATTCCTCAGATAGCTGATACCGGTTGACTACCCCAAATTTCCGGATAGTATGTGCCGGTGTACCGTCCTCCCAATGCGGACGCACCGGACTGTCCGTATCCCAAATGCCGTTTTCTAAAATATCACGGCATGTGTTTTTAAAGATTTCATCTGCTGCACTCATATTTTTTTCCTTTCCGTTTGCACTCATTTTCTATATTTTATCATAAACAGCTTCCTTTTGCAATAAGATTCTAATAAAAAACGGAGGGATGTTTTATGAATATTTTGTGGGCGGGGATGATTCTTTTGTCGCTTTTTGCCGGGGCAATCAACGGAACGCTGCCGGAAACCACCGCTGCCGGCATGGAAGGGGCAAGGGCGGCGGTGGAAACCGTGTTATCCTTTGCCGGGATCATGTGCTTATGGAGCGGTTTTCTGCGCCTCGCAGAGGCAGGCGGTGCGGCAGCGCTGTTTTCCTGGCTGCTCTCCCCAATTACCAGGCTGCTCTTTCCAAGGTTTCCGAAAGATTCAGAGGAAATGACCCAGATTTCTATGAACATGACAGCAAATCTCCTCGGAACAGGCAATGCTGCCACTCCTGCCGGAATTGCTGCGATGTGCGCTATGGACCGGTCCAATCCGCACCCGGAAATTCCGACGGAGGAAATGTGCATTTTTACCGTTTTGAATACCGCGTCACTTCAGCTGATCCCTGCTACAATTCTGTCTCTCCGGATTGCCGCAGGGTCAAATGACCCTGCCGGGATTCTTGCACCTATCTGGCTTGCCTCCCTCTGCTCCCTCCTTACCGCTATTTTCGGAATGAAACTGATTTTATTTTTGGAAAAGACCACAATTTAAATGAAAAAATCTAAAAAAAGAGGTTGACTTTAGGAAAAAGATGTGCTATAATAATAAAGTATCCGCATGGTGCAGGTTATAAAAAGCATGGCTTACCTGCGGCAGCGTGACTTCATATTTATAAGGAGGTGTTTTTAATGTACGCAGTCATCGAAACAGGCGGCAAGCAGTACAAGGTATCTGAGGGAGATGTTGTTTTTATCGAAAAGATGGATGCAGCAGAGGGTGAAACTGTTACCTTTGATAAGGTTCTGGTTGTAGCTGATGGTGAGAATGTGAATGTCGGTGCGCCGACCGTTGCAGGTGCAACTGTTACCGCAAAGGTGGAAAAGCAGGGCAAGGCTAAGAAAATCTATGTCTTTAAGATGAAGAGAAAGAAAAATTACCGTCGTAAAAAGGGTCACAGACAACCGTTTACAAAGGTAACAATCGAAAAAATCAATGCCTAACATATATTAAAAACGGAAAGCAGAGGTGTTTTAAATGGCTCATAAAAAAGGTATGGGTAGTACCAAAAACGGCCGCGACAGCGAATCGAAACGCTTAGGCGTGAAAAGAGCAGACGGTCAGGTTGTTTTGGCAGGCAATATTTTGGTAAGACAGCGCGGAACAAAGATTCATCCGGGTAATAATGTTGGTATCGGTAAGGACGATACACTTTTTGCCCTAATCGACGGACGCGTCAAGTTTGAAAGAAAAGGCAAGGATAAGACGCTTTGCAGCGTTTATACCGCGTAATTTCAAAATAACTCATTTCCTTGTGCCGTTTATCGGTACAGGGAAATGAAATAAAAACAATAAGCAGGACATCTTGTTCTCACCGCACGGCTACGCTTTGCGGTAAATAAAAGAGAAGGCTCTTTTAGTGTGAGAACGGATGCAGTGCATCCGTTTTTTTTAAACGGAATACAGTTGGAATAAAAACGAGGAGGGATTCGCCATAGCTGGGAAAGACTTGCAAATTAATGAAGAAATCCGCGATGCAAAGGTTCGTGTGATTTCAGCGACCGGTGCACAGCTCGGCATTATGTCGAACAGGCAGGCACTGGATGCGGCGCAAGACGAAAATTTGGACTTAGTCAAGATTGCTCCGGGGGCAGAACCGCCGGTCTGCAAAATTATGGACTATGGAAAATATAAATTTGAGCTTGCAAAGCGGGAAAAGGAAAACCGGAAGAACCAGAAAATAGTGAATATTAAAGAGGTTCAGCTTTCGCCGTCTATTGATACAAATGACTTTATGACAAAGTGTAATCATGCTATGAGATTTCTTAAAAACGGAGATAAGGTTAAGGTGACGGTACGGTTTCGCGGTCGTGAGGTGAGTCATTCTGAGATCGGCGAAAAGCTTTTAATTCGATTTTCAGAAACCGTTTCAGAGCTTGGCTCAGTGGAACGTCCGGCAAAGCTTGAGGGCAGAAATATGACGATGTTTCTTGCTCCCAAAGTGTAAATAAATTTGATACAGTTGGAAGGAGTGGACCAATATGCCTAAAATTAAGACACATAGAGGCGCGGCAAAGAGATTCAATCTTACAAAAAAAGGTAAGGTAAAGATGAACAAATCATTCAGGAGACACATTCTGAATAAAAAGACAACCAAGAGAAAACGTCATTTGAGAAAGCAAGCTTACTGCTCTGCAGCAAATGCGGCTGTTATCAAGAAGTTAATTCCTTACAAATAAGATTGAAAGAGAGGTAAGTTACAATGGCACGAGTAAAAGGCGCTTTAAATACAAGAAAAAAACATAAAAAAGTTCTGAAGCTTGCAAAGGGCTTCCGGGGCGGCGAGAGCAGAATTTACCGGACAGCAAACCAGGCGGTTATGCGTTCTATGCAGAATGCATACATCGGAAGAAAACGCAGAAAACGTGATTTCAGACGTCTCTGGATTGCAAGAATCAGCGCTGCTGCAAAGCAGAACGGCATGAACTATTCCACATTCATGAACGGCTTAAAGAAGTCCGGAATTGAAATGAACAGAAAAATGCTTTCAGAGATTGCAATTGCAGATCCGGCAGCTTTTGCAAAGCTGGTTGAGACTGCAAAGGCAGCATTATAATGAAAAGTTGTCCGCCGCATGGCGGACTTTTTTTCCATAAATAGGTGACAAACAGGAAAAAATATGGTATACTATGATTGATAACGATTAGAAAAAGGAGATTAGCATGCCGGAAATTGCACAGGATAGAATTAGAAATTTTTGTATTGTTGCGCACATTGACCATGGAAAGTCCACTCTTGCGGATCGGCTTTTGGAGTTGACCGGAGAGGTTTCCCAGCGTGACATGGAGGATCAGCTCTTAGATAATATGGATTTGGAGCGCGAGCGTGGAATCACAATTAAAGCGCATGCGGTTTGTCTGCATTATAAGGCAAAGGACGGGGAGGAGTATATTCTGAACCTGATCGATACGCCGGGACATGTCGATTTTAATTATGAGGTTTCCAGGAGTCTTGCCGCATGCGAGGGTGCGATTCTGATTGTGGACGCATCCCAGGGAATTGAAGCACAGACCTTAGCGAACACCTATCTTGCGATCGAGCATGATTTAGAGGTTGTGCCGGTGATTAATAAAATTGATCTGCCTTCTGCACAGCCGGAGCATGCAATCCGGGAAATTGAGGATATTATCGGAATTCCGGCAGAGGACGCGCCGAGGGTTTCTGCCAAAACTGGGCAGAATGTGGAGGAGGTTTTGGAGCAAATTGTGAAAAAGATTCCGGCTCCCTCCGGTGACCGAAATGCTCCTCTACAGGCGTTGATTTTTGATTCCTTTTATGACAGCTATCGCGGTGTTATTGTTTATATCCGTGTCAAGGAGGGAACGGTTCAGGTTGGTGACAGGATTCGCATGATGCAGACCGGTGCGGAATTTGACGTGGTGGAGGTTGGCATCCTGCATGCAACCGAGCTTGTTTCTACCGGGAAATTAGTTGCCGGCGAGGTGGGATATATTGCCGCAAGCATTAAAAACATTCAGGATACGCGCGTTGGTGATACTGTTACAGTTGCCGCAAGACCGGCAGCAAAGCCGCTTCCCGGTTATAAAAAGGTAAATCCTATGGTATACTGCGGAATTTATCCGGCAGACGGCGCACAGTATGATGATCTGCGTGAGGCGCTTTTAAAGCTGCAATTGAATGACGCGTCTCTGATGTTTGAGGCGGAAACCTCAGTTGCACTCGGTTTCGGATTCCGGTGTGGATTTTTGGGACTTCTGCATATGGAGATCATTCAGGAACGCTTGGAGCGTGAATATAATCTGGATCTGATCACGACTGCACCGAGTGTTATTTATAAGGTATATAAAACGAACCATGAGGTAGTCATGGTAGATAATCCGACCAATCTTCCGCCGATGAGCGAGATTGAATATATGGAAGAACCAATGGTAAAGGCAGATATTATGGTGCCGGTTGAGTTTGTCGGCAATGTGATGGAGCTTTGCCAGCAGCGGCGCGGTATTTACAAGACCATGACCTATATGGAGGAGACGCGTGCGCAGATTTTCTATGAGCTGCCGCTGAATGAAATTATCTATGATTTCTTTGATGCACTCAAATCAAGAACCAAAGGCTATGCCTCATTTGATTATGAACTGACGGATTACCGGCGTTCGGAGCTGGTGAAGCTGGATATGCTCTTAAACGGCGAGGTGGTGGACGCACTTTCCTTTATTGTGCATAAGGACAGCGCCTACAGCCGTGGCAGACGAATGGCAGAAAAGCTGAAAGAGGCAATTCCCCGACAGCTGTTTGAGGTACCGATTCAGGCGGCAATCGGCAGTAAAATTATTGCACGTGAAACGGTTCGTGCGCTCCGAAAGGATGTTTTAGCAAAATGCTACGGCGGCGACATCACACGGAAGAAAAAGCTTTTGGAAAAGCAGAAAGAGGGCAAAAAACGGCTGCGTCAGGTCGGCAGCGTAGAAGTGCCGCAGGAGGCATTTATGTCCGTATTAAAATTAGATACCTGACAGAAAGGAAGAGATGTATGAAAAAAATGTTATTAGCGCTTCTGGGTGCAAGCCTTCTGGCTTGCGGAGGTGCGGCAGGAGCAGAGAGTGAGAATGTCCGGATTATTGTAAACGGAGAGGAATTGTCCTTTTCCGGGCAGAAGCCGGTGATCCAGAATGATTCTGTGTTGATTCCGTTTCGTTCGCTTTTTGAATCTCTTGGCACATTTGTGGACTGGATTCCAGAGAGCCGGACGATTTTAGGCAGCCGTTATCTGAATATCATTGAACTGTTTCCGCAGGAGGCAGAGGCAATTGTAAACGGAGAGGTTCGCGAGCTTTCTGCTCCGGTTCAGATTTTTGGGGATACTACCATGCTGCCGCTCCGGTCGGTGTCCGAGCTTTTAGACGCAAAGGTGGATTGGGAGGATGAAACAAGAACGGTCACTGTTACAACAGAACAGGTCGGAGAGCATGCTATCACCAGTAAAACCCTGACCGGAAGCTATGAAAATGCAGACGGAAAAACGCTGATGCGCGTTGCATCGGTATACCCGGTTTTGGCGGGACAGGAATATGATGCAATTAATCAGCGTTTGGAGGAAGAAGCCAGCGAATTTTTAGACCGTGCGCTCACCAGCTTGAAGGATGCAGCGGAAAAGGGCTTCCAGGAGGAAGCCGATGAGGAAAGCTTTGTTCCGTTTTATGTTTTGAAAAACTATGAGGTCACTTACGATCAGTTTGGAATGCTTTCTTATGTGGAAAACGGTTCGGAGATTTCCAACGGTTCTTTTTACATGGATGCGCGTAATTTTTACACAGAGGACGCAAGCGATCTTTCCTGGAGTGAAATTGTGGATTTAAGCGAGGAAGAATCAGCGTCGCTTGCTCCGTATACGTTCTATCTCTATGGAAATGAGCTTTATTTTATCCTCAATTCGGATAACAACGTCTATGCGCAGATGTATCAGATGCCGAGTGCACTTGCCGTTCCGGAGGATTGCTATAAAATTGATCTTGCCACCGGCGAGGAGCTTTCCCGGACGCCGGAGGAACCGGAAAACCCGGATGAACAACCATCCTCCGGTGTGGTGGAAACAAAACAGGTCAAGGATTATACCAATGCCGCCGCTATGGATCGGGATCTCGGCTTTTCGATGAAGGAATTAAAGGATCAGGCGCGGAATGTGCTTGTTTCAAGAAAAATGATCAATGAGGTAATCGGAGAGGCTGCCTATAACCGGGACGAAAATTCAAATACAGTTGTGGTGCGTGCAGCAATCGGGGATTTTGATCCGTCCGGCATTGCAGATTCAGAAAAGCTGGAGGAATATATCTATCACGGTTCTATGGTAGAGCTGCGAAAAACGCAAAAGCTCCTTTATGTCACCTTTGCAGTAGAAACAGAGCAGGATATATATTCCTATAGTATTTCCATTGACGATATGGACGGAAAATATGCTCTGCGGCAGTTTGCACAGGAAATTATTGATCAGCTGGTATAAAAGAAAGAAAATCGGGTAAACTGTAGTTATACCTCACAAAATACATTTTACCCCCAAAGGAACTGCAAAAATTCAGATCATTCTGTGCTTTTGCAGTTCCTTTTTTGAAAGGAAGAAATCTATGAGCTTTTACGATTTGGTTTATGAACAGGTTTTAAGAATTCCGAAGGGAAAGGTGGCAACATATGGGCAGATTGCGGCGCTTTGCGGATCGCCGAGGGCGGCGCGCGCTGTGGGATACGCGCTTCATGCTAATCCTATGCCGGGTGTGATTCCGTGCCATCGCGTGGTCAACCGATTCGGAGGACTTGCCCCGGCATTTGCGTTCGGCGGTATGGATGTACAGAAATCTCTTTTGGAGCAGGAGGGTGTTTTGATTGATCAGGAATACCGGGTGGATTTGGAGCGGTTTCAGTGGAGGCAATCATTCTGAATAAAGGAAAAAAGGGAATATAAAAGGTATGCAGCCCTTGCTTCAAGAGTCACACACTAAAAAATGCAGACTCTGCTCTCTAACGGCTGATGCATATTTTTTTGATAGGAAGTGCATATCAGCGCTTTGCGGCGGCAGTCCGCTGGATGCAATTAAGGCAATTGCTGTTCTCCTGGTCTGCGGCGGAAAGCTCAGTGATTATATGGGAAAGGAAATCAGCGGCGATTTTCCGCCGATGGCAGCGATTCCAACCACAGCCGGAACAATCTAAGCAAAAAAAAGACTTCAAATTCTGATCTTTGAATTGAAGTCTTTTTTTGTATGTGATTATAGCTCGTTATTTTTTTTAAGCCATCGCCAGTAGATACCCGAAAAGAAGCAGACTACACAGCCTGCAAGGGCAAGCATTGTCCAAAGGAGCAGTGTGCTGTTCCAGCTGAAACGCTCCGAGAAGGCGGCAATGCCATAAGCAGAAGCTGCACTTCCGATATAAGTGCTGAAGTTTAACAGACCGGAAATAAAGGAGATATTTCCGTATTTTGCAAAGTGCGGCGGAATCATAGAGGTCATCACCCAGTTTGCGCCATGCATAAAGCCGGATAATGCTGCTGCTAAAGCAACGGAAATTCCTGCTGACATGCCGTTTGCTAAAAACAGCAGAAAGCTTGCCAGAAATCCGCCGAAAAACATCAGACTTGCCAGCGTCAGTTCTGTCCTGATCTTCTTACGGTAAAGAATAGAGGCAACCTGCAGCATCAGGATGCTGATGACCGGAAGCACAACACCGGTCAGAATCGCAAATTTGTTGTCCAGGTGGAAGGTGTCTGCAATATAGGAGGGCATCCATGTGGTTACTCCGTCGCGCAGAACACCCTGCAAAGCAATTGCAAGCATTGT